>JAIKYR010000023.1 GCA_024682995.1 Bacteroidales bacterium
TGTCGATGCACAAGGCAACCGCGCCGTCCGTATGGCCCTGCAGACCCGCGAGCAGCACATCAAACGCGAGCGCGCAACCTCCAACATCTGCACCGCCAGCGCCCTCACCGCCATCATGGCCGGCTTCTACGGCATGTGGCACGGTGCCGAGGGACTGAAGAACAAAGCTGTGAAAATCAACGTGTTGGCTGGCGTTCTCGCCGAAGAAGCAGCCAAATACGGTTTCAAACAGTATAACGAAAACTACTTCGACACCCTCTGCCTCGAAACGCCCGAAGGCATCACCTGCGAGGACGTGAAGAAAGTGGCCCTGTCGAAGGAAATCAACCTCTGCTACCACTGCGAACGTTGCTTCACGATTTCTCTGGACGAGACCGTCACCCACGACGATGTCAACGACATCCTCGAAGTGCTGGCCATCGCTGCTGGCAAGCCGTTCACCCCGCACGTGTGCGACGGCCGTTGCGGCATTCCCGCTCTGCACATCCCTGCCGAACTGACCCGTACGAGCCCGTTCATGCAGCACAAGATCTTCAACCAGTATCACTCCGAAACCGAGATGATGCGTTACATGAAGATGTTGGAAGTCAAGGATTTGTCACTAAACCGTGCCATGATCCCGCTGGGTTCCTGCACCATGAAGCTCAACGCTGCCGCCGAGATGCTGCCGCTGAGCTGGGCAGAAGTCTGCAACATCCACCCGTACGCTCCTGCCGACCAAGCTGAAGGTTATCGCGAGATGCTGGACGAAGTGTGCAACTGGTTGGCCAAGATTACCGGTTTCGCAGCCATCTCATTGCAGCCTAACTCCGGTGCTGCTGGCGAGTATGCCGGTATGACCGTGATTCGCAACTATCACCTCAGCCGCGGCGAAGGTCACCGCAACATCTGCTTGATTCCTTCCTCCGCACACGGCACCAACCCCGCATCTTCTGCCAAAGCCGGCAACAAGATTGTGGTGGTGAAGGCAACCGAGCAAGGCGAAGTTGATATTGAGGATTTGCGCGCAAAAGCCGAACAATACAAGGACAACCTTTCTTGCTTGATGATCACCTATCCTTCCACACACGGTGTGTTTGAAGAGGGCATTCTTGAGATTATCAAGATTATCCACGAAAATGGTGGTTTGGTCTATATGGACGGTGCCAACATGAACGCCCAGGTGGGCCTCACCTCTCCTGGCACGATGGGCGCCGATGTGTGCCACCTCAACCTGCACAAGACATTTGCCATGCCTCACGGTGGTGGCGGTCCTGGTGTTGGCCCGATCGGCGTGTGCGAGAAGCTCGTCCCGTTCCTGCCCAACCACGCAACCGTGAAGGTCGGTGGCGAGAACGGCAGCCAAGTGGCTACGGCTCCTTACGGCAGCGCTTACCTGATTCCGATCACATACGGTTACCTCAAGATGCTGGGCGGCACAGGTTTGACGGAAGTCACCAAGACGGCCATCCTGAACGCCAACTACATGCGTGCCCGTTTGGAGAAGGATTACAAAATCCTCTACACAGGTAAAAACGGCATGTGCGCACATGAGATGATTCTTGACTGCAACGAGTTTGACCGTCACGCAGGCGTGCAAGTGGGTGACATCGCCAAACGATTGATGGACTACGGTTTCCACGCTCCCACAGTGGCCTTCCCGGTGCACGGCACCTTGATGGTGGCACCCACCGAGAGCGAGCCGCTAAGCGAGCTCGACCGTTTCTGCGACGCGATGATCGCCATCCGTCAGGAAATCCGCGATATTGAGGAGGGCAAGTACGAGCGCGACAACAACCTCATCAAGAATGCGCCGCACACCATGAATGTGGTTTGCGCCGACACTTGGGATCGCCCGTACACGCGTCAGCAAGCCGCCTTCCCGCTGCCGCACACCGAGAAGTACTGGCCGACCGTCGGCAAGATTGACGACGCCTTCGGCGACAGAAATCTGGTTTGCAAATTGGATGCTTAATGCACCAACTGCTATGTAAAAAAAGAGGCAGAGAATTCTCTGCTTCTTTTTTTTATTGATTTGGATATGAGATATCTTCCAAAGAGCGAAGATACAGCAACGGGCCGCTGCTGGAATTGATAAGTATGCCTGTCATGTTACAACGTCCTATGGGCAATAGTTCATTGGCAAAAGTGGCACGAGCGTATGTTCTAAGTGTAATAGTGGTGCTATCCTCCAGCATCATATTGCGTGAACAATAGGTGTTTACGGTGTCGGGGCAATAAGTGTCCACGCCACCGTTCTGCATCCGTACGCCCTCCACCCGTACCAGACAGTTGAAGTAGGTACTGTCGATCTGGTTCCGCGAGGTGATGATACGGGGCGCAGGCTCTGGTCCTACTTTTCCGTCGGTGAACAGATAGAGGCTTTCCTCAGATTTGGGAATTCCAACCATCGCGTCATCATCCAATAGGGCAATCTGCTTGTTCTTGTACTTGTGCCCGATGACCATATCTCTGCACTCTACAAATACTTTTGCACCAACAGGATAACGTTCGTAAAGTTCCGTGTTCTTCATCACAATCATAATGCCACCTGTCTCATCCTGAATGGTAAGGTATTTGTAGCAGTTCTGCTCCTTGTCGGAGGAGGTGACAGTGCCACAGATGACCGTCCCTTCGGGTATTTGGCTATAAATCACCGAATTGTTGATTTCGTAAAGCGACAAAAGTTCCGCAATGGTCATATTTGCCTCCTTGTCAAGGATAAGAGCTGGTGGTATGTCCTCTTCCCTCTGACAAGCTGAAACGAATATTGCTGCTATGATTAATGTCAAATATATAGAATTGATTTTCATATTTTTACATTAAAATGAATAATTGAGTCCGAAATTAAAAGTGGTGCCCAATGCATAGTAATATTTATTTGGGAACGAAGTCCCGTCATGGTTCATATAGTTGAAGCGGTGTTGTTCGTTGACGGAGGTGACGAGATTCTTGTTGTTGGTAATGTTGATTACTTTAAGGCTAAATCCAAGGGTATGTTTTTTGATTTTCCACGATTTGCTGATTGAAGCATCCAAAGTAAACTGGCCTTTCAGCCGTTCCTGTCCGATGATGGCATTCAGTTGGTCGCTTCCTTCGTCGAGGTAGCCGCGAGCTTCGGGCGTGTAGCGTTCGGAGTTCAAGGCGGCGTATATTTTGTCGAAATAGTTGGCGTTGACCTTCACTTCCCAGTCCTTGTGTTTGAATTTAAGTCCTAAAGTGGCAGCAATTTGCGGGGCGCCGGCCACGTGGTAGTTTTGCCAATATATGGTGTGAATCACCTCTTTACAGCCTGGTGTCAGTTCCGAGTAGCCGTTATTGGCGGTAATGGAAGCCGTCGGACGGTTGGTGTAAACAAAATCTCCCCAGTTGCCGGCCATAATAAGGGTAAACATCTTGCCGATAGGGATTTCCATTCCCAATTCCACTCCGATGTTTTGCTTGTTCACGCCAGTAAGCGTATAATTGACAAAACCGCCATAAAGATCATGGTAGAAGTTGTAATGCTCGGTAACATCTTGAAAATTGATAATATAGAAAGAAGCCCGCATTCGCATAAACTTGTAGTTCATAACGTAGGAAAAGTCTGCAGTCAAGTCTTTTTCACTCTTCAAATTGTTGATGAAACGGTTGCTGTAGAGTGCGTTGACGAAGACGTTGGCGGCCACGGGTGCGACGGTTTGCCACTGTCCATTGATTTCAAACGTGTTATGTTTGTCGATTTTGTAGGCGATGCCCGCCTTAGCACCATAGTTCGGCGAGAGGAACATCTCGGAATTGCCGACAGCCTCGTCGCGGTAGGCACCGTAGCGCATAAAGCCCGTGCGCCACAACTCTGTCATCGTTCCGTTGAGGCCGATGTGGAAGCGGAGGTACTTATACTCGCCCAACAACGTCATCCACAAGTTTTCACGGAAGATATTGAAAGCGTAGTCGTAGCCGCACTTGTCTCCCTCCACGAGATGGGCTTCCGCATAATCAATGTCATAATATTGGAGCATCGGGTCGGCCAACGTGTCGGCGTATTTGTCTTTGCTGAGCCAATATTCGCCACCCAGCAAATCGCTTACTCTTTTAAAGTTGCGTTGGCGATATCCTCGCACGTCCAAGCCGGCATAGAGGTTGATATGGTCGGTGAGCTTGGCAGTTAGGGAGGTAGCGCCGGAGACCTGCACATGTTGCGAGATGCGGTTTTCGATGATGTATTGGGACGAGCCGCCCAGTGCTGTTGACTGCCGATTGGCTTCATATAGGTTTTCCCAGTTGATTTGCCGATAATCTTCATTTTCAGCCCATTGCTGGATAACCCATTCCTGCTGCTCTGGGTCGTCATCAAAGTAGGATGGGAGGTAGCGGTAGTAGTCGGGTCTCGGATCGTCGGTTTTCACGAAATTGAAAGCCGTGGTGTTCTTATGCCCAAAAGAACTACCTAATGAAGTGGTTACCTGCACTTTCTTGTCTGCAGAGTTGAAAATGTGCGAGAGCAGGAAGACGGGTTCGTAGGTGTCGCGCACGCGGGCGTTACGGCGTTTGCCTTCGTACCAACCCCAGTTGGGATTGTAGTAGTGCGTGCCGGTCATCTCATACACTTCGGGCACGCAGTTGGCCTGCAGGCCTTGCAGGATGGGTGCACCGAACGTCGCGAAACTAAGCGAGTGCCTATTGTTGAACTTTTTCTCAAATCCCAAGAAATAGGAAAAACCGAGAAACGAGGTACCTTTCACATAGTTGAGTTGGGTGCCAAAACGTGCAGAGGCCGAGGCCGCCACCGACCATCCGTTTTTCAGCTCACCCGATGCGTAGGTCAGCATAATGCGGTGGTTGTAGCTACCATTGCCGATAGTGTAATTTGCACTCAATTGTTTACGGTAAGAAGAGGCGCGTATGTTGTACTCTGCCGAGCCGCCAATGTCGCCGAAGGCAAACGGGGATGCACTAAGATTCAAATAGCACTTTGTACCATTGAAAATGCGAGTAAGGCCGCTCCATTGGGTATGAGAGGCGCGTCCAAGCACCAGGTTCTCCATTTCCAACCCATTTATAGCGATGGTCTGGTAGCGTGACTCTATTCCACGATTCTTGAAGTAGGCGATGTTAAATGAGATTGCCGCATTGTTGGAGAAGACATCCTCTGCCGACTTCATCACGCCGGGGTTATAACCACCCAAGTCGGCATCCTCATCATCAAGGCCTTCCGTATCAAACAGGAAATCGTCCACATCAAATGCGGACGATTGGTTGGTATCAATTTGAGTGTATGCCGTAGATATCGTACAAAAAATTAATAGTAGATAATATAGAAGTTTTTTCATACAGAATCACTTGATGTAGAATTCTTTAATCGGCTGGTACCCCAGTTCCTCCATCAGCTTGTCCCAGTTGCGGGGCAACTCGATTTTCACGGTGGCACAGCCGCCGCCGGGCATCGTCTGCATCTTGTTGCGGGCCGCATCGCCCGTGATGAGATAAGCGGTCATATTGGCCTGCATCGTGGGGATGGTGCTGATTTGTGCCGCCTCGCTGTCGTACCACGGCGGGGTGTCGGTCATGGCGGCGTGCTCGGCTTTCTTGATGTGGGCGCTGTACTCCTTCAACGTGTGCTCTCCTCCGTCTTTCTCGCTGCCCGGGTTGGCATAGTAGTTGGCAAAGGCACGCTCTTTGGAAGGCCGTCGGGCAACACTTACTAGAGTTCTATCCAACGACTCGGTGGTTTTGTACTTTTTGGCAAGGGTAGCGGCCACAGGCTCGGTCATCAGGATGGTGCGGTTGGTGAATTGGCGTCCGCTACCGAGGGCGAACTGGCAACGCTCGGTGATGTCCCACGCCAGCAGCTGCATCACCTTCTCGGCGTTGGTGGTGGAGGGTGCCATGTTGTTACCCCATAGCAATGTGGAGCTGGCTGTGATGGTGTTGTCGTTCATGTTGTAGCCCTGCTGTACGTGATAGGGATTCCAACCCACGCGCTGGCAAGCGGCGTCGTCTTCCACGAGACACCAGGAAATCGGATAGCCGAAAGTGCCCATACGGTCCTGCTTCACGTAGTAGCCGGCGAGGTTCATCATCGCAAGGTTCATGAAACGGCCGATGGCGACGTTGCCCTCCTCGTTAATCTGACCTTGTCCGCTGTCAATGCCCAACTGGCGGGCCACGGGGCCGTTAAGCCAGCAGAAGGGAATCCAAGCGTGGGTGCTGGCGAGCGTGCGGCGGAAATTGCCGTCGCCCATTGCCTTGGTGAGCGCGATCAGGATGGGCATATACTCCGGTTTGCAGCCAGACATTACCGCATTGACGGCCACGTGCCAGGTGGTGGAGCTGCGGTGCGCGGGTGGCAGCGTGGCGATGACCTCGTCCCAAGCATAATCGGTGTATTTGAGGTATTCGTTTACTTTTTCAAATGTAGGGGGGATGAAGGGGAGACCGTCGCTCCAGTTGTTCTCTTTGAAATAGGCGTTCACCTCGTCGAGGGTGCCGTAGAAGGCGTCGTCGCGGATATCGCCATGGTTGCGGTTGGCACTTCGGTCAAGTTCTTCTTGCGTGATGGGTTTGGTAAGGGCTTCCACAATCTGCGGCCATAAAACCTCGCGGGTGTTTTTAATCAGCTCTTCATTGGTGTGGGTGGCGAAAGCGCCGGGATAAACGGCTACGCGCATCACCGGGACACCATTGTTGTACGCTGTATAGTAGGCTTGGTCGGCAAAGCCGGGACCGGCGATAATCACCGACGGAATTCCAATGTACTCGGCGGTGAGGCAAGAACCGGTCTCCTTCGGAGTGCAGAGTCCGCAGCCGCCGTTGCCGGCAATGACGGCATCCACGTGCATCGATTTCAACATAGATTCAAATTCTTCCTTGCGTTTGCGAGTGACACCGGGTGCAGGGAATGGCCCCGCTTCACCAATTTCGTCTAATAAGATGACCTTAGCCGTGGGGTAGTTCTTCAAAATCAAGCGCTTCAATTCCGGATGGGTGACGTGCGTCATAAAACTTTCGCCCACAATGGCAATGGTTTTTCCATCCAAAGTTTCCAATCGGGGTGCCTGCTGAATCATTTTCACGGAGCTGCGTCCTACAGGCGATACTACGGCATAGTTTCCACCGCTTTTACTTTGGGCGGTGTCAAAACCTGCCTCTATTTTGCAGGTCTCATCGCATATAATACGTTGTGCGTTTAAATTCAGGAAGCAACTGATAATCAGATAAGTAAATAGGATTCGAATTTTCATTGTTTACCTCCTGTCTCTTTACGTGCTTTTGCTAACCGACGCACCATCGTGCGGTCCAGTTCAAAAACCCTTTGTACTTGTTTGGGCGTGAGAAATTCTGAGTATTTTTTGTAATACTTTTCTCGAATGGCCAGAATTTTCTCACTGCGTTCAAAACGGGATTTGAGAATACGATCCACCTCCTCATCGGTCATGCTGTCTGTGACTTCCGGAATGCGCGGACCAAGGGCCCAAATCTCTTTCTGATAGGCACAATAAGTCTGAATGAACTGTTTGGTGACCGCATCATTAAAGACCAACGACGCATCCTGAGCAATATGTCGGGCTTGTGCTTCGGCTAATTGCTCGCGGGTCATCTTTTGCTTGTCGTTGTTTTGTGCCGTGACGGATGTTCCACAAATCAGCAATGCACTGATTAACAAAATAATAATATGTAACTTTTTCATTATTTTATGTTTTAATAAATAAAAGCGTCATCTTCATACACATCCAGCAGGAAAGCTTGGTCCTCAGCACTCAGATGGTTGAAAGCCAGTTCCACACGCTCAAAACTGCCCTCTGAGCCTCCTTTTTTGGAAATAACGGTCTGCAAAACAACCACTAACAACGCTATGGCGGCTACAGCCGCGGCCACACTAAACAGGATTTTCCGACGGTTGGACTTGATGGGCATGACCTTTATAGGAGACTTTTGGGATTCCACAGAGGAGATGATGGTATCCTCCATGTCTTTAAAAAAGTTGTCCGGCACCGTGTACGGCATTCTTCTGTTAAAATTTTCTAAATCAAAAGGTTGTTCCATCTCTAATCGTGATTTTTCATGTATTCTACTATTTTTTCTTTGGCAAAATGGTAATTTGCCTTCACATTGGCTGCCGTTGAATCCGTAATGGTAGCAATTTCCTCGTATGACAGTTCGTCGAAATAGCGGAAATTGAAGGCCAATTGTTGTTTGACCGGCAGTGTGAGTACGGCTTGTTGCAATTTCACAGCCAATTTATCACCATAATCCACATATTCGTCTGCTTTTAAGTTAAATAGCTCGGCGGAAGCCTCATCGTCAAAAGAGAGCATGATTTTTCCTTGTTGGTGACCCAACAAGCGGAGTGCCTCATGGGTGGCGATGCGAAAAATCCAAGGTTTTAAAGCGTATTCTGGCTTGTACTGGTCAAATGCGCGAAACACCCGCACAAAAGTTTCTTGCGTTGCATCTTGCGCATCGTCATGCGCCACCACCATACGGCGAATATGCCAATACACGGGCTGCATGTAGGAGGACAAGAGCAATCTGAATCCTTTCTCGGGATTCTTCTGTATGGTAGTTACGATTTCTTCGTCAGTGGGCATGATTTTTTTGCTGGTGAACAATAATCTATACCCTGCAAAAATATAAAAGTAAAAATTATTTTTCTACCACTATTTTTGTCGTGGCACCAGTCTGGTCCTTGACGAAGTAGATTCCGTCGGGTAAATGACGCAAATCCAGCTGTGATGCGCCCGGCTGTAGTTCGTGCTGTGATACCACACGTCCCTGAACATCCATCACAGAAACAGTCGTGGCGATTTCCACGCTCCCACGGTGGCATTCCCAGTGCACGGCACCTTGATGGTGGAACCCACCGAGAGCGAACCGCTGAGCGAGCTCGACCGCTTCTGCGACGCGATGATCGCCATCCGTCAGGAGATCCACGACATCGAAGAGGGCAAGGCCGACAGAGACAACAACCTCATCAAGAACGCTCCGCACAGCATGAACGTGGTCTGCGCCGACACGTGGGATCGTCCCTACACCCGTCAGCAGGCTGCCTTCCCGCTGCCGCACACCGAGAAGTATTGGCCGACCGTCGGCAAAATCGACGATGCTTACGGCGATAGAAATCTCGTTTGCGTGCTGAGCGAGTAGGAGATTCTTTGGATACGATAATGAACAGCGGGGAGGACGAAAGTTCTCCCCGCCGTTGTTTTGCGGGAAGACCTACTGTATGAAAAAAATATTATTTTTGCATTGATAAAAACGAGAATACAATGAGCACTAAAGAAGTTTCACAAAAGATTGCAGCGTATATGGCTACTCAGCCCGTAACGAAGGCTTGGTTGTTCGGGTCGTATGCCCGTGGTGAACAACGAGAGGACAGTGATGTGGATATCATTATCACGCTTGATTCGGATGCCCATGTGGGACTTTTTAAGTTAAGTGGAATGCAGTTGGATTTACAGGATATTTTGCATCTGCAAATTGATTTAGTTACAGAAAAGGGACTGCTTCCTTTTGCCAAAGAGAGTGCCGACCAAGACAAAATTCTGATATATGAGAGAGCCTGCTAAGGACAAAATGCGATTAGAACATATTCTGGAAGCCATCAATCGGTTACAAATCCATGCTGGAGATTTGTCGAAAGATGAGTTGGAAAAGGATGTGATGCGCTATTATGGTATAGTGAAAAACATTGAAATTATTGGGGAAGCAGCAAGGATGCTATCTTTAGAATTCAAAGAACAGCATCCAGATACTGATTGGCGTATCATTAGCAATATGCGGAATTTTTTAGTGCATGAATACTATCAAGTGGATAGTGACATTATCTGGAGTGTAATACATCATGAGATAGTTGAATTGAAAGAATCTGTTGTGCAATATTTGGCGGAAAACGAGGAATCGTTGTAGTTAACTATGTCATCACGTTAGGTGTTGACGGTTCCGCTGCGAACGCAGTGAGCGAGCGGAATCTCTGGCTGTCACAAGGAATTCTGATGTTTTATATTACTACCCCGCCCTTCGGGCACCCCTTCTGAAACAGAAGGGGAATTTCCCCGCGCCGGCACGGTGGTGCCGTGGAGGGAAATATAGTACGAACGAGTGTCTCGCCACAATAAATTATTGAACAAAAACGTTAATTATGCACTTCAATTAGACGTTTATGAGAAAGTTAAACCGAATCCCGCTGACTGTTTTCTTTTGTTTGTTTTTCAGCATGTTCATCAGTTCCTATGCCCAGAAAGATTCTATTCTCTGCGTAAAAATCGACTCTTACGGTATGTACGCACCTCGCGGAGAAAATTCGGTTCCACCTTACAAATATCCATCCACAGCCATTGCTTTTCAGTACAATGAACGGTCGTTTTATCTTCCCATCTTGGATTCAGTCTGGCCTGATTTCGGTATTGATTTTGGTGACACCGTGTTGCTCACACTCAAAACGTTCAAGAATCGCATCGGATACTTTCAAGAAAATCCATACGTTGTCATTACGAGTATCCAAAGAATGCGTTCGGCAGGGGTTCACGACACCCTCTGCCGACTGATCTCTTTCGCCGACACGGTCTATGTCACCGATGCCGATGCCCACTGGACCGTGGAACGCTATCGTCATGCATGTTATGGCGTTTCGGAAGAGAAACTACGTAATCCCTTGTGGGTTTTGCACATCAAAGGGAACCTTTGCGGGAAACTTTCCACCCTGGTCTGTCAATCCGCCGATTACTACGACCGCGGCAACTGTCGGTGGATTCCGATGAAACGACAGAAAGCCGTCGGGAGTCCATCAGTGGATGTTACGCTGGAATCTTCGGATTGCCAGTTGTTATTTCAGTTTGAGAAATGACGCTAAGGAATTCTGATGTTTAATATTACTACCCCGGCCTACGGCCACCCCTTCTGAATCCAGAAGGGGGTGTTTTAAGATGCCCGCACGGGTGTGCGGACAATGGATAGTTGCTGACATCCGCCCAATCATAGGTGAAGAACAAATCATTCAGCTATGATAATTGACATCCTGTGATGCCATGAGGATAATGACAGATCAACTTCTATATCATTGCTTTATTTTTATGCGATGATGCAGGCCGGGAGGGGATAGCCTAACGCACCACCACTTTTTTGGACGTCTTGCCTGCAGAGGTTGTCACATTCACGACGTAGATGCCAGCCGGCAGGTCGGATGTGGGGATAACCACGTGGCTGCCGCTATAGCGGTTGTCGATCAGCTTCTGACCTTTCATATTGTAAACCTCAACCCGAAGAATCTCCGCAAAAGTGATTTTCATGAAATCGGAGGCCGGATTCGGGAAGATTTTGACCTCAATCTCGTTGTGCTCGTTCACACCAACTTGGCTGACTAACAGATTTACAGGCAAGACCTTTGTTTTAAATCTATCCGAAAACATGTGTATTTTAGCAGAGCGTCTCTCCCCAACATTCATATTGCCAATATGCGCGGTTACTGCAGCAGTCTCGCTTCCATTTCCACCTATAGGCATTTCTGATGGTATATCAAGCCATTGGGCTATGGGCGTTCCGTCAATTGCAATTGAAATAGGGATGGTTCGACTGTCAATTTCGGGGTCATACTGTGAATAATGAACGTTGTTGGAATAAACCCAATCGTGACGTTGTCCATAAAGATAACGCTTGTTCATATCTATGCTGTCACCGATGACAAGCGTATAGCAGGAATCTGTACGGACCTCGAATTCAATATATACCCAAATGTGGCTGCCATCGATGACTGCTGGGGTGGTCAGGATTACCTCGTTCCAGCCTTCTACAGGCACGAAAGGTTGAGTACTTAATACATTCCAGTGAGATTTACCTGGAATCGTATCGTATAACGTTGAAATCATACTAACTCTGCCAGAAATGGCCCCTTCTCCCAGCGGGAAGCGGACTTTTTGGATGGTTTTGCCGATATGCGATTTCAGTTCATTTGCTTCAAATGCATAATCAAACATATATTGAATTTGCATATTATCGTATGGAAGGGAATCGCACTTGACGATACTATAAATCGAGTCATTATGATTGTCAAGTTCGATTATGCCGGTTGGGGTCATGTCCGGATTTGGAATGTCGTAGGTGATGATGTTTTTGACAGTAATATTATGGTAATCTGGATTGTTGATTTCAAGTTCAATCGTGTCGATGTCATTAGGGATCGTTGAAAACCAAAGGGTGTCGGCATTCACGGGAAGCGTGTCTGAAAAAGCCTCAATTTCAGTCAACGTGAAGTCGTCAACATAATAATCCCCGGGGATATCACCCGGTGCGAGAGAGAAGAAATTTATGACATCAAGCGCAAGATAATCCAGATTCTGATACTCTTGCGAATAATGCCATGGCCAGGTTTTGACCGTGACATTGTTGACCTTAATCATTGCATAGTCATGGCTTAAATCCACATCCACAAGTATGGGGAACCAAGCGTTAGACGGATAAGAGAATTCAGTGGTGTCACCTCCCGCTATGAAATATCCGGTACCGTTGTTTCTAAAATAGGTGGCGAATGCCCAAAAGTATCCAAAATCCTGCTGCACATTAAAGTAGGCACCAGGACCTTGCGACGGCACATAATAATTAAAAGATATGGTATAGTGGCCGTTTCTGAAGGGAGCACTATAGTTCGTGGAAGCGTCGATGGGATTCACAAAGAAAATCTGGTCGTTTGCGTTGGAAATATGCAGCGAATTGGGTGCCGAGGCGGCCAGACTGTTAACAATCACGCCGTCCTGTTCGGGGGAGTGTCCCCAAGTGGACCACCAGGATGGATTGCTCGCAGATAAAGTGCTGCCGGCGGTGTAAGAGTCAAAATTGTCGCTGAAGACAATGGTTTGTGCCAATGTTGATGCGAAGGTGAGCAGCAAGATGAAAAGGGCAAAAAATCGATTCATAGCAATTGGAATTTGGTGAAATCCTTAATTTTGTTGCGGCAAAAATAAGAAAAAAACCACGAATGTCCGCTTAATATAGAGGATTATTTGGGCAAATCGACAACTAGCAGATAGTCAGATGTCTATTTCTCATTAAAAAAATATACCCGATTTATTTTATTGGCAAAAGATGCGTTAAGGTCAGAAAATGATGTAGATGTGTTTTCGCCTCACGGTTATGCGCCACTCACTTCATCTGCCCCAGCCCGAAAAGGCAACACCCCCACCGCTTCCAACCCCTCCAGCCCTGACGGGCTGACGATTGTGGTGGAGAGGTTAGGAAACTAAATAGTGAAGGCGTTAATGAGTAAGAAGTGAAGTTTCTGGAGACTAGTCTGTAGTTTCCAGTCTTTCCTCCCTGTTCCCCCTGACCACTGGTCCCTTAAAATTTTTTTAGTACTTTGCATTGCATGGTATTATAAAAAGTGTATATTTGCCGCCGAAAAAAATTCTGACATCATGCCAATCAATCCCGACAACATCAAAGCACAGATGCGCAAGGGTTTCCTGGAATACTGCATCCTGCACGTCATCTCCCGGAAGCCGGCGTATGTGTCCGATATCATTGATGAACTGAAAAAAGCCCGCCTGATTGTGGTGGAGGGCACGCTCTATCCGCTGCTGTCACGGCTGAAAAACGTGGGCTGCCTCACCTACCAGTGGCAGGAGTCGCTGCAGGGACCGCCCCGCAAGTACTACGAGCTCACCGAAGAGGGCCACCGCTTCCTTTCGGAGCTGGAGGAGGCCTGGAGCGAACTGCAAGAGGCAGTGAACATCATTAAATCCGATAACCTTTAATTACCATAATTATGAAGAAAACATTGACAATCAACCTGAATGGATGTGTGTTCAACATTGATGAAGATGCCTACCAGGCGCTTCGCCAGTATCTGGAGGACTTGGGACGGCATTTCACCCCGGAGGAACGCGATGAGATTCTGAAGGACATCGAAGCCCGTATCGCGGAGCTGCTGACCGAGAAGTTGGCTAATCGCAACGTGGTGGAAATAAACGATGTACAGGAAGTGATGGACACGTTGGGACAGCCCAGCCAGTTTGGCGATGAGGAGGAATCCAACACGGAGACAACCACGGAGGAGACTGTTCCCAATGAAGTTCCCGGCGCAAGAAAGCGATATCGCAAGCTCTATCGTGACACGGAAAACAAGTGGATTGGAGGTGTATGCAGTGGATTGGCCGCCTATTTGGACTGGGATCCAACGGTTTTGCGTATTATCTTTTTGATAGTGTTTGTGTTGGGAATAGGAAGTCCGCTCTTTATTTATATTTTGTTGTGGATCTTTATGCCAGAGGCAAAATCGGTGGCCCAGCAGTTGGAAATGCGAGGTGTGGAGCCTAATGTGGATAATATACGGAATTTCTCCGCCAGGGAGGATATCAGCCAACCGAGGGATTCGGGCACGATGGGCCGAGTGCTTAAGGTGCTGGCCATCGTGGTGCTGAGCCTGATAGGTTTAAGTCTTTTTACGACTATCTTCGGTGTCTTCATGGCAGCGGTGTTGGCGGGGTTCCATCTGGTACCTTGGATTATTGTGGGGGTGAATGAAATCCTGCTCTTGTTAAGCGTGGCGTTGTTCCTGCTTTGTCCCGCCATATCCATCGTCATGTTCTGTGTGTATCTGGTCAACAATCAGAAACCGCGTCACAAATGGGTGATCTGGACATTGGTGCTCTTATGGCTGATCAGCATTGCAGGTATGGCAGTTACGGGAGTGCGCGCCTACAACAACCGCCAGAACCTGCGTGTGGAGCATTTCTGGGAGGAGGTAGCCCCCTCCGTGCGGTACACGCCTGTCGTCATGGCGGACGAATGGCGCGACGGGGACACGTTCCATGCCGTGGATGTCGCGAGCGGTGTTGAGGTGCGCTACCGCCAGGAGGACACCTGCAGCATCCACGTGAAAGCATCGGAAGAAATTCTCCCAGACCTGCGTACGGAAATCCGAAACGGCATCCTGTATATACGGAATGAGAGTGGACGAACCAATGGTGGAAAGAGAATGGTGGAGATAACGGCCCCATTCATTGACAACATCAAATTGTCGGATGTTTGCAGCTTTCGTTCTAACAACGAACTTGTCCTCAGTAAGTTGAATGTGGAGGCAGAGTCGACATCAACGGTCACACTGTCGGGTCGAATCGACACGTTGCAGGTGAAAGTGGAAGAAGACTCGCATGCCGACTTGGAGGGGGTGACGGCTGTGGTGGCCGACATCCGTGCCACGGAATCCTCACACGTGGCTATGGGCACGGTTCGCGACCTGCGTGCACGCACCACGGAAGCGAGCAATGTGACCTACAAGGGTCATCCCGAACGTTTGTCGATGAGCAGCAGCGATTTCTCCGTTTCCAGATGGGAGGAGTGATTTCACTCAAAACCTATAAACATATTAATATGTTTGGATTAAATGAATAGCCGGAAATGGTAAACTAAAAGATGCCGTAAACCACCAATCCGGCCAGGCCGCTGAGGAGGATGAGCAGGATGGGACTGGCTTTGAATTTGAGGGAAGCTATGAACACCGCGACGAAGATGCCGATGCTGACGAAGAATTGGAACGGCGCGGTGTGGTACGACCCGAAGGTTTCGGTTGAGACCATCAGCAGGGCGGCGGCGGCAATCAGGCCCACAATGGCGACCCGCAGCAGGGAGAGGGTGGTGGTCACAATCGGGTTGTCCTTATGTTTCATCAGCAGCTTGCAAACGATAAGCATCATTATGACTGGCAACAGGATGGTGGCAAGCGAGGCGGTCAATGCGCCGAGGACGCCCATCCATTCCGGGTAGCCCGCGTTGACCACGGCAGTGTAGCCCGTGTAGGTGGCGGTGTTGATGCCCACGGGGCCGGGCGTGATCTGCGAGGTGGCCACGATGTCGGTGAACTCCTGCGTGGTGAGCCAGCCCTTCTCCTCCACCACGTCGTGCTGGATGAGGGCAATGGTGGCCAGTCCTCCGCCGAAGCTGAAGACGCCGATTTTCAGGAAGGTGAAAAACAGTCGTAGGAAAATCATGATGCCGCCTCCTTTCTGTTGGTGAGATAGCCGTAGAGACTGCCGCCGAGGATGGTGGCCAGCACAATCCATACAGGCGACACGCCGAGCAGGTATATGAGCAGGCACGCCAGGATGGGAATCCAGCAGTTGCGCAGGTTGATGCGGGCGGTGCGTGCGAGGTTGAACACCGGTGCGGCAATCAGCGCTACCACGGCGGGACGTATGCCCTTGAACACGGCCTCGAACAGGGCGTTGTCACGAAGCTGCCGGAAGCCAATGGCCAGACACAGGATGATGGCGATGGGCATCAGGATGTTGCCGGCGATGGCGGTCAACGTGCCGGGAATGCCTCGCAACCGGTAGCCGATACTCGTGGCCATGTGGACGGCAAAGATGCCGGGCAACGCCTGCGATACGGCCATGAGATCCATGAACTCCTCCCGCTCCAACCAGTGGCGGTTGTCAACCAACTCCTTTTCCATCAGCGGAATCATGGCGTAGCCGCCTCCGATGGTGAAGGTTCCGATTTTGAAAAAAGACCAGAAAAGTTGATGCAGTTGGACCATAATTTTAGCGGGCACAAAAATACAAATTAATGGGGTAGTTTGATACATGGAGGAGATTCGACATGCTGAACTTTTTTTTGTATATTGCGCCGCTTTTTTCAAATGACAAGGAGGTCTTTCTAATAAAGGCTATAATTGACTGATACACTATGACTTGTAAGAAATTATTCCGAATATTGCCCATCGCCGTTATGGCGGTTTTATGCTTCTTTTTTCCCATTTCCGGTCAGGCGGCCGAGGCATCCGGCGATGGTTTTCAGGCTGGTCCCTTCATCATCGACCACGTAACGGACAGTTATGGATGGCACATCTGTGGCGATGGCGACAAGAGCGTTACCATCCCGTTGCCTATTATCTTGATTGACGGCGGTCGTCCGGTGGTCTTTATGTCCGGCAAGTTCCATCATGGCCATGCGGCCTATAAGGGTTATGCGCTGGGCTGGGGCGACCAAAAAGGCTCCATCGTGAAGCTGGCGGATGACTACACGGGCCATTTGGAGGAGGGTGGTAATTATGCGGTGGATCATGTGTGCAAGTGGAATATTTCCATCACCAAAAATGTGTGTGCCCTCTTTATCTCGTTGATTCTCATTGCCTGGATTTTCCTTTCGGTGGCCAAGCAGTACAAGCAGCGGCCCAACCAGGCTCCACGGGGGATGCAGGCGCTAGTGGAACCCGTGATCGTGTTCCTGCAGGATGAAGTCATCCATCCTTCTTTGGGGAAAAATGCGGACAAATATGCCCCGTATCTCCTTACGCTCTTCTTCTTCATCTTGTTGAACAACCTGATGGGGCTCATCCCGATATTCCCGGGTGGTGCCAACCTGACGGGCAATATCGCCGTCACAGGCATCTTGGCGCTGATCACCTTTTTCATTACGACGTTTTCCGCCGGCAAGGAGTACTGGGTGGATATTTTCAACACGCCGGGCGTGCCATGGTGGCTCAAGCTGCCCGCCCCGATTATGCCGTTTGTGGAGTTGATCGGCATCTTCACGAAGCCTTTCGTACTGATGGTCCGTCTTTTCGCCAACATCACCGCCGGTCATATCATCGTGTTGGGTTTCATATCTTTGATTTTCATCTTCGGGCAGATGGCGCCCGCCCTCGGCTATGGCGTGTCGGTGGTCTCCATCTTCTTCTATATCTTCATGGGTTGTCTGGAACTGCTGGTGGCCTTCATCCAGGCGTTTGTCTTCACCCTGCTGAGCGCCATCTATATCGGAATGGCCTGCGGCCATGAGGAGTCAACGGAATTAGTGAAATAAACTTTTTTAACCAATTTTAAATTATACAATTATGTTAGTATTCACAACATTACTGCAAGCAGCCACAAATTTGGGTATCGGTCAGATGGGCGCCGGAATCGGTGCTGGTCTTGCCGCCATCGGTGCCGGTCTCGGTATTGGTAACATTGGCCGTGATGCCATGTCTGCCATCGCCCGCCAGCCGGAAGTGTCCGGTGACATCCGTACCAACATGATCTTGGCCGCCGCTCTTATCGAGGGTGTCGCCCTGTTCGCCATTGTGGTCTGTCTGCTCATCGCAATTGCGTAAGCATTTCAACGTCATCCCCGCGGTTGGCGGGGATGCGTTGTTTTAAAAATTGAATTAAAAAAACACTGTTTAATCATATATGGAACTCATAAAACCCTCATTCGGACTCATTTTCTGGATGCTTGTCGGCTTCGGCATCCTGTTTTTCATATTGGCCAAATTCGCCTGGCCGGTCATCACGGGAGGCATTGCCAGCCGCAACAAGAAGATCCAGGACCAGCTGGACGAGGCCGAGCGCGTTCACGCCGAATTGGAGAACATCAACCAGAAGCACCAGGCTATGCTGGCTGAAGCCAGATCGGAGCGCGACGCCATCCTCAACGAAGCCCGCATGGTGAGCGAGAAAATGAAAGAGGAAGCCCTTCTCAAGGCGGAACAGCAGTCGCAGGCCATCATCGAAGATGCCAAGAAGGCCATCAACTACGAGAAACTCAAGGCCATCACGGATGTGAAGAACGAGATCGCCAACCTCTCCATTGAGATTGCGGAGAAGGTGATCGGCGAGGAGCTGAAGGACGAGGCCAGACAGAAACAGCTTATTGAAAAGTGGGTGAAGGATTGCAACCTGAACTAACCTTCCCCCAACGCATACGCGCTATTCGGGAGAGTTATGGACACAAGACAGACGTATCATGTGAGATTCAAACTGGCACTTCTCGTGCTGGTTTCTCTTTTGTGCTCAGGCATCCCGCAACAGGTTCAGGCCCAATTTTATAACGGCTCGCAGCTTACCTTCGGCAAGAACCGTGTGCAGCACCAGAACTTTAACTGGCAGTACATGCGCGCCGAGCAGTATGACGTGTATTACTATCCCACCGGACGGGCATTGGCACAGTATGTCTTCTATAAGGTGCCCGACTACATCCGCGAAATCGAGCATCTTCTGAATTATACCTCCCAGAAGAAAATACAGTTTATCGTCTATAACACGCAAGAGGATTTCCGCGAGTCCAATTTTGCCTACGATGACGATGATTTTTACAATCAGGGCGGTGTCACCAACGTGTATGGCACCAAGATATACCTTTACTTTGACGGCAACCATGCCCATCTGGAGCGCATGATCCGCAGCGGCATCATGAACGTGTATGCGCATTGGCTCGTGCAAGGCGCCAGTGTGGGCTCCAACATGACCTACGATTACCTGATGGATGTGCCCAATTGGTATTTCAGCGGACTGGCTTCCTATTTCGGGGAGGCTTGGAACAGCGATATCGACTATCATGTCAAGGACGGGATCCTCACTCAGCGTTACGTCGACTTCGATGAGTTGTCGCCGGTGGACGCCACCTACGCCGGTCATTCGTTCTGGAAATATGTGGTGGACCTTTATGGGAAAGAGGTGATTCCGAAGATTCTGTATAACACCCGTTCTTCCAAGAATATGGAACGAGGTTTCCTGTATGCCACCAAGACACCCTATCGTGTGTTGTTGCTCAACTGGTACAAGTACTATTATGTGATGTACCACCCCGACAAGAGCCGCACCATGCCTGTGGGGGACGGTCTGCTCAAGCATCCGCGGTCCGCCCGCCATTACGGGCAGTTCTGCTTCTCGCACGATGGCGAATCCCACGCCTACGTGACCAACGAGGCGGGACAGATCCGCGTGTGGCTGAAAACCCCGGCGTGGGACCGGCCCCACTGCATCCTGAAACGTTTCCAGAAAACCGAGGACAACCCCGACTATTCCTACCCGTTGCTTTCGTGGCATCCGCAGGGCGACGTGCTGGGTATGACATTTGAGGACAAGGGACATTGCTATTATTATCCCTATAATCTGGAAAAAAAGAAATGGGAGAAACGGTTTCTGGTGGATGTGGAGAAGATCACCTCCTGGTGCTATGCCCCCGATGGCAAGATGATGCTGTTTTCCGGCTTTAAAAACGGGCAATCCGACATTTACCTCTACAGCTTCCTGTCGCGCTCGTTCCAGAATCTGACCAACGATTTTTACGACGACTACGGTCCTGTGTTTTTGAAAGACCAGCAGCAGATTGTCTTCGCCTCGAACCGGAATAGGGATACTATCGGGCTGAAAGATGATTTCATGGAAGCCAACCCGAAACGCTATCCGGAATTGTACATGTATGATTACTCGAAGAAAAATCCCGAATTGCTCCGGATTACCAATACTCCGTATGCCGAAGAGTACGGGGTGCAGTTCGTCGGGCCGCAGCAGATTCTCTATCTGAGTGACAAGGATGGTCTGGTCAACCGCTATATGGCCACGTTTGACAGTACCATCAGCCGGGTGGATACGGCCGTGCATTACGCCTATTATGCCAAGAGCACGGCACTGACCGACCGGGCGTACAGCATTGTGGAGCAGGCCTATAATCCAGCCACAGGCAAGGTGGCCGACATTTCGCTGGTGGACAAAGTGAAACGCATCTATCTTTCGATAATGAACCCGCTGTTCACGCCGGATGTGTCGCCGTCGGTGTTCCATAACAAGATACAGCAGGAGATGGCCGGCGGCGTTGTCAGCAAAGCCGACAGCGCAAAGGCGACAACTACCACCAAGCAGCACGGTTTCGTGCAGGTGTATTCGAATGATTCGGAAACGGGTGCCGGGAGTTCAGAGAAATCGGGGCGCAACCGTCCGGAGTTTTACATCCCGGTGGGCACGGGCTATCGGGTGCAGTATTCCATCAACAAGGTCATCACGCAGGCCGACTTTAGCTTCCTCAACAACACGTATCAGCAGTTTACGGGTGGCACGTCGCCCATCTACCTCAATTCTGGCCTGAACGCCTTGTTTATGCTGGGTATCAATGATCTTTTTGAGGATTACCGGGTGACAGGCGGTTTCCGGATAGGCTTGAACCTGCATAACTACGAGTTCATGCTGAGCTATGAGAATCTGGCGCGCCGCCTTGACCGGCAGATTATCCTATACCGGCAGACCATCTCAAGCGAGGCTGGCGAGTATTATATCAAACAGGGCAACAATACGTTGTTTTACATCTTGAAATACCCGTTCAACAAGCATCACAGTCTTCGGCTGACGCTGAAGGGCCGGTACGAGACGTGTGTGTATGCCTCCCTGGGCGATGTGTCGCTGCAGATGCCCGACAGTCGCCATGTGTGGGCGGGTGCCCGGTTGGAGTACATTTTCGACTCGTCCAAGGAGCTTTATACCAACCTGTGGCGTGGCACCAAGCTGAAGATGTTCGCCGAATACGAGCAGCGGGTGGAGCGTGAGACGATGAATCTCTTTGTGGTCGGCCTGGATGCGCGGCGGTCGTTCAAGCTTTACCGCAACATGACCTTGGCCTTACGTGCCGCTGCCTCCACCAACGTGGGTTCGGCGCGTCTGGTCTATTACATGGGCGGCGTTGACAACTGGGTGAGGGCTAAGTTCAACAGCGATATCTGGGTGGATCAGACCAAGAATTATGCCTATCAGACGTTGGCCACCAACATGCGCGGTTTCCGGCAGAATATCCGCAACGGCACCTCTTTCGTGCTGTTCAGCGGCGAGCTGCGCATCCCCTTCGTGCAGTTGATTGCCGGACGCAAGCTGTCATTTAATTTCTTGAATTCCATGCAGTTCAACTTGTTTGGCGATGTGGGCACGGCGTGGACGGGGTGGACGCCCTACTCCGAGGACAACTGTCTTTATACACGCTATATCTATTCTGGCCCGATTACCGTGATGGTGAAACGTCAGGTGGACCCGTTTGTGGGCGGGTTCGGTGTGGGACTTCGTTGCTCCCTCTTAGGCTATTTTCTGCGTTTCGATTACGCGTGGGGCGTGGAAGATTTCAAGATTGCCAACAAGAAGGGCATGTTCATGTTCTCAATCGGAACGGATTTCTAAAACTCTTCAGGTAGGAATGGTCGTACCGCGCGGTCGAAGATGCCGTTGAGGTAGGCGATCATCATGCCGTAGTTGGACACGGGGATGCCGTGTTCGATGGCGGGACGCAGGCGGTTGAGGAGCTGCCGGCGGGTGATCATGCAGCCGCCGCACTGGATGACCATGGCGTATTGGCGGATGTCGGGAATCTGGTTGAGGCCGGTCACGAAGTCGAAATGCAGTTCTTTGCCAGTGTGTTGCCGGATCCAGCGGGGCAGCTTGCCGCGTCCGATGTCCTCGCAGGAGGTGCGGTGCGTGCAGGATTCCAGCATGAGGATGCGGTCGCCGTTGTGTAGCTGGTCGATTTTGGGCGTGCCTTGCAGGTAATGCTCGAAGTCGCCCTTGTGGTGGGCCAGCACGATGCTGAAGCCCGTGAGTGGAACCGCCTCCGGCACGTCCCGTGCCACGCGGGCGAACATCTGGCTGTCGGTGACCACCAGCGCGGGAATCTCATGGTTGGCCAGCCATCCGGCCACCTTGTCTTCTTTCAGCACCACGGCAATGGCGTCGTTGTCGAGGATGTCGCGGATGAGCTGCACCTGCGGCAGGATGAGCCGGCCCTCGGGTGCTTCCGAATCGATGGGAGTGACCAGCACCACGGTGTCGCCTTCCCGGATGATGCCGCCTAACAGGGAGTGCGAGATGTAGGCCGACGGGGGCATCTTGGCCACCACGGCATCCAGCATGGCGGCGATGCCGTCACCGGTTTTGGCGCTTACCTCGTACATATTGTCGGCGATGACGCCATCGGTCACGCGTTTCGGCTCCTCCAGGTCGGATTTGTTGTTGACGATGATGAAGGGGATCTCGTATTCGTGGAACTTGTCCATCAGCATGCGCTCCGGCTGGCCGCACACGTGATTGGTGGTGACGAGGATGGCGAAGTCGATGGTGGGCAGCACGTCCAAGGTCTTCCGGATGCGTTTCTGCCCGATGGTGCCCTCGTCGTCGATGCCGGCGGTGTCGATGAGGATGACGGGCCCGATGCCGAAGATTTCGATGGATTTGCGCACGGGGTCGGTGGTGGTGCCGGCGTGTGCGTCCACGATGGCGATGTCCTGGCCGGTGATCGCGTTGATGAGCGAGCTTTTGCCGTTGTTGCGTCGCCCGAAGATGCCGATATGCGGTTTGTTTTCTCTACCTTTCATCATGGCGGCAAAAGTACAAAAAATCGGGGAAGATTGTTTCGTTACAAAATCGTTACAATTGCTGCTCGGCGTGCTGAAAGCACGCAAGCTTTTCTCCCTATCGAATAATACATCACACCATCCTTCCGTAATACACAATTTCCAACATTTCAGAGGGTGATACCACTTTGTTGACTCGTGGGAAATGTTTGAGATTTCCTGTCACAAGATATGCCTCTTCTTTGGAAAGAGCTACTTCATAAAAGACGGCATCGTCAGGATCTGAAAAAACTACATCTGAGTATGTTCTTTCCAGATTGATTCCTGTTGCCAAAGCTAAAATAACGTTATTTATTTGGTCAGATGTGAATCCGAATTTTTTTCTGCTTAATACTTCTTTATACTCATCCAATATTGCGTCGTTGAAAACAGGAATAATCACCCCATCCATCACCATGTTTAATAATATTGCTGTTGGAGAATCAGGATGTGAAGTGAGTAATGCTGACACGATGACATTAGTGTCGAAAACTGCATAATATTTCATCGTTGTAATCTTATTTTCCTTTCCTCGAGAGTTTGATTTCTTCGTTAATTTCCTCCAAACTCATATCCGAAAGGCCATTTTGCTTACTCATGGCGCGCATTTCTTCAATGGCTCTCTTTGCTTTTTCCATTACCATACCAGAGGAACTCAAATCAATACGGAATGGGATGGCTTGTTCTCGTAAAGACTTTTTTATAAATAAGTTAAACGCTGTAGATACACTTAGTCCGAGCCGTTTGCATAGGAGATCAAACTGGCTCTTGGTTTCATTGTCGATACGAATTGTATATGCTGTCATATTGTGTTATTTGACTGCAAAAATACTGTTTTTTGCCATACAAATAACATCATATTGAAAAATAGTGATTATCTTGATTCTATGTCAGCGTTCCGTACAAATCATACTCTGCGGCTTCTGTGATGGTCACGGGGTAGAACTCTCCGATGGTGAGGGGTTTCTCCTTGGTGACAAGGACGCTGTTGTCCACATCCGGGGAGTCGAACTCCGTGCGGCCCACATAGTGGTCGCGCTCCTCCGAGTCGATGATGACTTTGAGGGTTTGGCCGACCTTGGCTTCGTTCAGTTCGCGGGAGATGGATTCCTGCAGCTGCATGATCTCGCCCACGCGGCGGGTTTTGATGTTACGGCGTATGGGGTCGCCCAGTGGGTAGGCGGGGGTGTCTTCTTCCTGCGAGTAGGCGAACACGCCGAGGCGTTCGAACCGGTTGCGGCGCACAAACTCCACGAGTTCCTTGTGTTGTTCCAGCGTCTCGGTGGGATAACCGGAGATGAGGGTGGTGCGCAGGGCGATGCCGGGCACTGTCTCGCGGATGCGTGCGATGAGGTCGTAGATGTACTGCGAGCCGCCGCCACGCCGCATGTCCTTCAGGATGTCGTCGCTGATGTGCTGGAAGGGGATGTCGAGGTAGCGGCAGAACTGCGGGTAGGCGTTCATCACGTCCAGGATCTCGTAGGGGAAGTTGAGCGGGTAGGCATAGTGTAGCCGGTACCATTCGATGCCGCGCACCTGGGCTAGGGCTTCCATCAGGTTGGCCAGCTCGCGTTTGCCGGTGAGGTCGAGGCCGTAGTAGGTGAGGTCCTGCGCGATGAGCATCACCTCCTTCACGCCCTGGTCGGCCAGCTTGCGCACCTCTTCCACCAGCAGAGGGATGGGCTTTGACACCTGTTTGCCGCGGATGAGCGGGATGGCGCAGTAGGAACATTGGTGGTCGCAACCTTCCGACACCTTGAGGTAGGCGTAGTGGGGTGGGGTGGAGAGCAGCCGTTCGCTGGTTCCTAACAGGTCGAACTCGTTGGCATCCACCATCTTGTGCAAATCCGCGAAAGAGTAGAACCCATCCACCTCGGGCAGCTCGGCCTCCAGCTCCGCCTTGCAGCGCTGGGCTAGACAGCCCACCACATACAGCTTCTTGATCTGGCGGCGCATCTTGCGATCCACCTGGACGAGGATCTCATTCACCGACTCCTCGCGCGCGTCGCCGATGAAGCTGCATGTGTTGAGGATGACGATGTCGCTCTTCATGGTGCCCTCGAAAAAGACGCGGTGTCCCATCCGTTGCAGACGGGCAGCCAGCACTTCCGAATCCACGATGTTTTTGGAACACCCTAAGGTTATGATGTTTACAGTCATTTTCTCTATATGATTTTAAAACGGCAAACCTACATTTTTTTTCGGAATTATCAAAATGTCAGATGTGGTTATCCGTTGTGCCTTTTTTCATGAAAAGAATGGACAAATTAGTAGAATGGTGCGTTTTTTCTGTTGTATTCGGATTTTTAGGATAAAGGAAAAAAATGTACATTTGCAACGGCTATTCTATGGAGTCTTCCATCCGAATGATGCCATAAGACACGCCGCTGCACAATAATGAAAGAAGTGGTGAAACTGGCTGGCAGACAGCAAGGTGAAATAGCTGTCAGCGCAAAAGGCAACGCTCTTGTCCATCCCGAAGCGAAAAAAAACAGCCTCGGGAAGTCGGTGGAGTATGCCTTGCAGCCGGAGGTGCGCTGCTGGTTTCCCATCCGCGCCACCTATCACCGCGCGCAGAAAGTGTACGACCGGCTGGTGGCGCTTGGCAACGACAGCCTTGAGCCGTACCTCCCGACACTCTGTCGCGTTGATGAAGAGGGAAATAATGGAAACCCGGTGATAAAAGAGGAGCCTTTGGACAAAGGGTTGCTGTTTATGCGTTCCACCCTCCAGGATTTCCGGGCGTTGTTGGAAAATCCATCATTGATACCCGGAATGACACCCTACTACAATCATTTTAAGACCAATGAGTTCGGAAAAAATGAGTTGTTGACGGTGCCCGACCGGCAGATGGAGAGCTTCAGGATTATTGTCGAATCGCGCAATCAGAACATCATCGTCAGGCAATCTGAAATGCCGAAGATTATCGAGGGCGATCGCGTGGTCGTCACGGACGGCGCTTTCGCCGGCGTGGAGGGTGTGGTGATGAAATACAAGCACCAGAAGCGCGTGTTTGTGCAGCTGCACGGCGTCGGCATCTACGCCACGGCCTACGTGCCGGGCACCTTTCTAAAGAAATTGAAAAATTGAAACGTAGAGACGCAGTGCACTGCGTCTCTACAAATCCCTGTAACCTGCAACCTGTAACATAGTATGGGCATTATCGCAAGACAAAGCATCAAAGGGACCATCGCCACCTACATCGGGGTGGTCATCGGTTTTGTAACCACTTTTTTCATCCTCACGTCATACTTGACGTCGGAGGAAATCGGACTCACGCGTGTGCTGGTGGATGCCGCCACGCTTTTCAGCTCGCTGGCGCTGCTTGGCACCAGCTCCTCCACCCTGCGTTTCTATCCGCACTTCAAGGATGACAGTCGAAACCAGCAAGGACTTTATTTCTGGACGCTGATTATTCCGTTTGTCGGTTTTCTGCTCTTCTTACTCTGTTTCTTTGTTTTTAAAGGGTTAATAGTCAAAGCATTTGAAGAAAATTCACCGCTTTTTGTCGATTATGTCCACTATACCTTGCCTATTGCCTTTTTTATGTTGTATATGTCTGTTTTTGAGGCAAATGCAACGATATTGGAGCGGGTAGCGGTGCCTCGCATGATCCGTGAGGTCTTCATCCGGGCCGGGCTGTTGGTCGGATACTTGCTATATGGCTTGTGGCACGTGATCAGCTTGGAAGGACTGGTGGTAGTCTTTTGTGTGACGTATGGGTTGGGGGCTCTGCTGAATCTGTGTTATCTGCTGTTCTCTCAAAAGATTTCTTTTAAGCCTGATTTCAAAAAGATTACGCCGGAGCTGCGTCGCGACTTCCTATTATACACCGCCTTTTTGGTTACGGCGGCGTTGGTGGGCAGTGTGATGCCCACGTTGAGCAGCTTCTTTATCAGTGCCAAGATGGGGCTGATGTTCACAGGTATCTATGCCATTGCCAACTATATAGCCACCATGGTGGAGATTCCGTCGCGTTCGTTGAACGCCATCGTGCAGCCGCGTATTGCAGTGGCGTTGCGGGCCACCCCGCCCGACCTGCAGACCGCCACGCGACTCTATCAGAAAGTCTCTTTGAACCAGCTGCTTGTGGGCATGGTTATCTTTATTCTGATATGGATAAATATTGACCTCTTTTTCGACATTCTGCCCAATGGCGAACAGTATGCGGCGGGCAAGTGGGTGGTGTTGATTCTCTCCACCTCCAAGCTGATAAGT
>JAIKYR010000024.1 GCA_024682995.1 Bacteroidales bacterium
GTCGTTGGAGCGGCGGTTGACGCAGTAGGCGCAGTCGTACATACAGTGGTTGGTCAGCATCACCTTCAGCAGCGAGATGCAGCGGCCGTCGTCGGCAAACGAGTGGCAGATGCCCACGCCGCCCACGGTGTTGCCCACCATCCCCTTCTTGCCGCTGCGCACGGTGCCGCTTGACGAACACGACACGTCGTACTTCGCCGATTCCGCCAGGATGCGCAGCTTCTCCAAAGTTTTCTCCGCCAGCATACGGTTGCTGTTTTTGCTATTTTTCTGTCTGTAAAGGTTATTTGGTTTTTCCCTCCGGGGACGAAGGCAGGCGCAAAGGTACACTTTTTCACGTTTTTTTTGTTTCTTTGCCCTCCAATATTTGTTGAAAATATGCGTTGATGAATATTATTTTCCACACGATGCGCAATGTAAGGGGAATACGAAAAACCAAGTTTCTGGCCATTCTGAAGGGAATGGTCGGTTTTTGGCTCTTGTTGTGTGTGTTTATCGGACATGTTTCGGCACAGGATTTGAAGGGTAGGGTGCTCTCAACGGATGAGAATGGCGATACAGTAGCGGTGTACATGGCGAGGCTGCAATGGATCAACACGGCGGTGGGAACGTTTACCAATGCACGGGGCTTCTACAAACTGCCTTTTGCGCAAACTGATACCCTGATTGTCAGTTATGCGTTATATCCCTCTGATACCTTAATTGTTAGGGAGGGAGAGAGACAACGGAACATCTTCATTAGCAGATCCCAGTCCCTGCAGGAGGTGGTGGTCTCTAAAAAGCGAAAACAGAAATATGTGCGCAAGGGGAATCCGGCAGTGGAATTGGTGGAGAAAGTGATTGAACACAAAAACGACAACCGTATTGAATCCGCAGGCTCATATAAATCAAAGGTTTACAAGAAGATGGTGATGTCGTACGGTCGATTTCAAATGGATTTTGAGAAGAACGGTTTTAACCGGCAGCTTTCTTTCCTGGGGAAATATGTGGATACTATCAAGACGGACACTGTGCCGGTGTTGACCTTTTCCCTTCGTGAGTCATTGGCGGACCGTTACTACCAAAAATCACCGCGCAAGAATTTGAACTATTTGTACGCCCGGCGAATGCAAGGCGTGGATGAGGTTTTTGACCAGGAAGGGTTAGGCACCAACTTGGATGCCATGTTTACGGAGGTGGATATTTTTGATAATGATGTTGATCTGATGCTCAATAAGTTTGTGAGCCCTTTGTCATCTACCATCGCCACCACGTATTATCATTATTTTATTACGGATACGGTGAACGTGGACAGTATCTCCTGCATTGAACTTACCTTTTCGCCGGTAAACAGCCAGAGTTTTGGCTTTACCGGACGTCTGTACATCGTGAACGACAGCACATACGCTCTGAAGAGATACACTATTAATGTACCCATTAACATCAATATGAATTTTGTTAGACAATTGGTTGTTGAACAGGATTTTATGAAAATAGACAGTTGTTTCTGGGCTCCGAAATCATCGCAGACATTTGCCTCGTTTTCTTTAATAAAAAGAAAGAAGATGAAGAGAATATATGTACGCCAGAACACGCTGTGGTACCAATACGAGATGGGGGCTACTATCCCGGATTCCTTGTCGGCGGCCGGCCAGGAGGCGGAGGCTGCCAGTTTGCGGTACAAAAATTGGCAGTGGAGGAGGATGCGGCCGGAGCCGTTGACCCCCCAAGAGTCCGTTATGGACAGCATCTCGACGGAATTGCGTCGGCTGCCATGGTTCAAAGCACTTGAGAAAACGGCGGACATTGTCGCTACGGGCTATATCGCCACCACCAAGGATCGCAAAAGCAGCCTCTTTGACGTCGGCCCTGTGTACAACATGATCAGCCGCAATCCGATTGAGGGGCTTCGGTTCCGGCTTGGGGGCATGACCACCGCCAAAATGCATGACCGTTGGTTTTTCACGGAATATATTGCTTTTGGCTGTCAGGATCTGCGCATCAAGTACAATTTCACGCTGATTCACAGTTTTGTGAAGAAAGAGCGTCATTACAATGAGTTTCCGCGAAACGCCCTTTACCTGAGCACCAGTTATGACCTGGAGATGTTGGGGCAGAGTTTCACCTATATGGATCGCGATAATCTGCTGATGTCTTACACGGTGGACACGCTTGCTTCGGCGGCGCAGTATGTCCGTAGGGGCAAGTTGCGTTACGTGCGCGAGTGGCCGTGCCGTGTCAGTGTGGATACGTGGCTGCAATATGAGCACTGCGAAGCCGCCGGAGCATTGAACTACCTTAGAATCAATGCAGACGGGACAACCACCCGCTTGTCCGATTTCCACAATTGGGAATGGGGTGTGACGCTACGCTGGGCACCGGGGGAGCGTATTTACAACAACCAGTCTGGGAAAGACAATCTTCTCAAACTCTCTAAAAATGCGCCAGTACTGCAACTTACGCACACCTCCGCTCTTATGGATGGTCGCACATGGTGCAACCGGACGGAATTGTCGGTGGAGAAACGCTTCTGGCTCTCCGCCTTCGGGCATATTGACGCTGAAATTAAAGGGGGCATCGTGTGGAATCGGGTGCCGTTCACGAAGCTGTTCGCCCCGCCGAGCAACCGGTCGATGTTTTTGTCGCCGAACACTTTCTGCTTGCTGCAACCGATGGAGTTCGTCATGGACAAATACGTGGCCCTATACGCCACCTACCACCTGAAGGGGTGGATATTCAACCGCATACCTTTATGGAACCGGTTGAAACTGCGCGAAGTCCTGTCATTTAATGGCGTGTATGGAGGACTTGCCTCCAAGAATATCCCGAATGCGAGCACGCCCGGCTTGTATGTGCTCCCCGACGGCTGTTCGCCGATCGGGAAAGTGCCGTACATGGAGCTTACCGCCGGCATCGAAAACATACTTCAGGTACTCCGTATCGATTACGTGCGCCGCCTCTCATACGCGAAGGATTTGAAAGGTTGGAAGAAAAACGGCATCCGCATTTCGTTGAACATCTCGTTCTGAAAGGATGTTGGGAAAATGTTTTGTTTAAGGCAGAATATTGGAGATTAACATTTTTTTTGGGATTTTTAGTATCTTTGCATTTCTAAAATTGGGAGGATGTTGTCCAATAATGCTGTCCGATATACGCTGAACCACCTGCTTGCTGTGGCCTTGCCCGCAGATGAGGCTCTGCGCTACGCGGTCGGCATCACGCGTGAGGAAGTTGTGATCCTTTTTGATGCGGGAAAATCCCTCTCGCTGCCACTTTTCTCCGAAAAACAGCAAAAAGATTTTCTGGAAGGCACCGCCGAATGCCAGTGGGTGGACTCTGCGGATGGGGAGGAGAAGATTCCGCTATTCCCTGCCGGCAATGAAAGTTATCTGCTGCCGTATGACCTTATCACTCCGAGCTTTATACTTCTTTCCCGTCAGGAGGAAATCTTCAGTTGGGAACGTGATTCGCACGACCGCTTCCCGTATAAGGGCAGTCTGGCCGACAAGTATGGTTTCGTCCATCTTCCGCTGGTGGACGAGTATGCCATGCTGCTCCGTCAGTGGATCATGGAAAATCTTCTGCCCGATTACCCGCTGGTACCCCGTCAGTCGCAGGTGGTCCCTACCCACGATGTGGACCATCTGTTCCGCTTCCACGGTGGATGGCAGGCCTTCAGGTCCATTTTCGGTCGCGACCTGCTCATCAACCGCCGATTGTCTGATGTGCGCACATCATGGCGCGAATACCGGGCCTGCCGCCGCGATCCTTCAAAGGACCCGTATGTACTGGCCATTGACGAGCTGATCGAACAATCGAAGGCGCGGAACCTGAAGTCGGTGTTTTTCTTCAAGGCGTTGCATTTCTTGGAACCGGACTGCACCTACAACGTCGGTGACGCGGTGGTGCGCGCGTGCGTGGAACGCATCCTTCAAGCGGGAATGGAAGTGGGAATCCACGGAAGCTATGAGAGTTACGCGGATCCGGAACGTTTCGCAGTGGAAAAATTGCGCCTGAATCAGATTTTGAGACAGGAGGTGACGGCGGGCCGGCAGCACTACCTGCGCTTCGCCTGTGACACGCCTGCCTGCCCGCCCCCGACGGAACATGCCGTGCGGACAGGCACGCTTCATGTGTGGACACAAAACGGGATAACAGATGACTATACCCTCGGATTCGCTGAGCAGGTGGGCTTTCGTTGCGGCACCTGCCATCCGTATCTTTTGTACGATTTGGAAAAAGACGAGCCCACTACAGTGGTGGAACATCCTCTGATTGTAATGGATGGCACACTTTGGGATTATATGAACTTATCTGTAGAACAAAGTAACGAGATGATTGCCCGCTTGCGCCGCCGCTGTGCCGCCGTAGAGGGCGATTTCGTGATCCTCTGGCATAACCATCTGCTGGGCCGCAATTATAGCGATGCTTATAAGACCATTTACCTACGACAAATATGAATATATCTGTTTTACACCTTTATAAGGATTATCGGAAAGATGCCGGATTCCCACTCCTCTTGGATCGCTTGGGCACCTATGTGCATAACCTGGTTGCGGAAACGGCAGCGGACATGCCGATAGGGGAGGAAATCAGTCTGGTCCATGCGCATAGCTGGTATCAGGACGGTCCTGACGCACTGCGCCTGAAGCACGAGCACGGTATCCCGTATGTGCTTGCCCTCACGTCGGCAGACCTGGACCGCCTTTCGGCCTTCTCATTGAAATCCAAACGCTATGATGTGCTGGAGAATGCCGAGAAGGTGGTGTTCCCCAACCAACATTTCCAGTATGCATTGGCTGACAAGCTGTCCGACAAACTGGCCGATGCGGTTTTCAGCCGCTCCTCGGTGATTTATGATGGCATCAATCCCTTTTGGTTTCAGAATCTGCGCCGTTCGAAGCCCGTGTCCCTGATTCATATCCGTCTGCTGACGGCATTGGAGAAGGGTGGCGGCTCCGCCTTGGAAATAGTAGAAAAGGCGGCGAAACTGCTCTGCAAACAGAATTTGTCCGTGAATGTCGCAACTTTTGAGCCGAATGCCCTCGGCGAGGCAGAACGTATGGAAATGTATCGCAGCCATGATATGCTGGTGCAGCCCACACCTGTCAATGGGGCCACAACCCTGTACGCGGAGGCGTTGTCGCAGGGCTTGCCGGTACTGTATGCGCGTCAAGGCTGTTTCGACGGTATCTTCCCCGATGGGACTGCGGGTTTTTCCGTGGCACCGCACAACGCTCATGAGCTGGCGGAAAAGATACTCTTGATCAGCGAACGTTATGCTACAGTGGAACAGCATATTGCCGACCTTCATCCGCTGCATCCGTTCAATTGGGATGAGATTTACAGACAGTACCTCCGCGTGTATGATGTGAGGAAGTCTTGAATAATATGTACACCTGACGAGGTGTCTGTTCTTTTTTGTAATAAATAATATGGAAACTTGGAAAACGCGTACAGAATTGCTCATTGGTCAGGAAGGGACTGAAAAGCTTTCCCGCATGCATGTGTTGCAGGTGGGCTTGGGTGGCGTGGGCGCTTTTTCGGCAGAGATGCTCTGTCGCGCCGGCATTGGGGAAATGACGATCGTGGATTCTGATAATGTCTCCGAATCCAACCTCAACCGCCAATTGCCTGCCTTGCATTCCACTCTCGGGAAAAGCAAGGCACAGGTGATGGCCAACCGTCTGCTGGACATTAATCCCCAGCTTAAGCTGCATGTGGTGGAGGCCTTTATCAGAGACGAACGCACAGAAGCTTTGTTGGACGCCGCCCCGTATGATTATGTGCTGGATGCCATCGATTCGCTTTCCCCGAAGGTCTATCTGATTTACCAGGCGTTGCAACGCAATATGAAGGTGCTTTCGGTGATGGGTGCGGGTGGCAAGATGGATCCCTCGTTGATCCGTGTGGCTGATATTTCCAAGTCGTCTTACTGCCATCTGGCCAAGACGGTGCGGAAACGGTTGTATCGGCTGGGGGTGAGAAGAGGTTTTCAAGTGGTCTATTCCTCCGAGCATGTGCCAGAGCATGCGGTGGTTATCGATAAAGATGAGGAAATCAACAAGTTGTCCACGGTTGGAACCATTTCCTATATGCCGGCGACCTTTGGCTGTTTCGCTGCGGCCACCGTTATACGGGAACTGTTGGGGGAAAGCTCGGAGACGAAGGTGTAAACAAAAACCCCACACAATGGCTGTGTGGGGTCTCGGGCCGTCACGAAATGGACGTACCGTAAGGGGGTGTTGTACCAAAAATATATTTTAGTAAATGGTGTGGCCGGTGAGCTTGAGGCAAACCTTGCCCTGATTGTCTTGTGCGTACACCAGACCGATATTTTCGGCAAACCAGTATTCCACTTCTGCGGAAGCCAGTTCCACGGTGAAATGATGAACCTTGTTGTAGGTGATGCCGAGAAGATCGTAGGTTTCAAGATATTCGTAAGCTTTGCAGTCGAATTTGCCGTTGGCATCGCATTTCAGCACGAGTGGATCAGCATGCGGGATGGCCACTTTGATGTAGGCAGTGTTGTCTTCGACGCAGGAATTGGAATAAACATTACAGGGGGTTCCGCCTAATTTGTAGGAGATGGCTTCAGAAGACACTTTCTTCTCTTCGCATTCGTTCTCATACGCTTCATAGTCGGATACGGTAACAGAAAAGACGCGCTCGTCCGGATTGGTGGCACGAAGGTCTGTGTAGTCCCATTTGGAATCGTTGCCGCCGGGAGCAAACAGGGCTTTGGCCAGAGGGTTAATAGGGGTTACATGGGGCTCTTTGCAGGCACTGAAGCAGAGTGCGATGGCTACGAGGGCCAATACTAATAATTTTTTCATTGTTTAATGTTTTTTGATGAATGTGATGAATATTTAAATGTCGTGTGTTATGTCGTTTTTGTTACATTTCAGTCGGTCAATAGGATTTCGTTGAAGTTGCGCTTGAACCAGGTGAGCTGGCGTTTGGCGTATCGGCGGGTGTGCGTCTTGATGTCGGCGACGGCTTCTTCCAGCGCGCATTCCCCGTCCAAATAGCGGAACAGTTCTTTGTATCCCACGGTGTTGAGTGCATTCAGGTGCCGGTAGGGCAGGAGTGTTCGCACTTCGTCCAAAAGCCCGTCGAGCATCATCTTGTCCACGCGTCGGTTGATGCGGTCGAAGAGTACTTCCCGAGGCCTGTTGAGGTAGTTCTTCTCAATGCGGAAGGGACGCTCGCGTCTGGTCTTGTGCAGAAACTGCGAATATGGCTTTCCAGTTTGCAGACTCACCTCCATCGCCCTGATCAGACGCTTGTGGTCGTTGGGGTTGACGGTTGCAGCGAAGTCGGGGTCCAATAGCTGTACCTGGGCGTTTAAGGCCTCCAGCCCGTTGTTGAGGTAGAGGTTGTTAACGTATTGCCGGATGTGTGGGTCCGGGTCTGGAATCTCGTCGATGCCGTCGCACACCGCCAGGATGTACTGCGGACTGCCGCCCGTCATGATGACCGTGTCGTGTTTTTCAAAGAGCGTGTTGAGGAGCTTCAGGGCTGCCTGCTCGAACATGGAGACGTTGTAGTAGTCGTGGATGGAGAGCATTCCGACAAAATGGTGCTCCGCACGGGCCAGCTCCGCATCAGAGGGGTAGGCTGTGCCGATTTTCATTTCGCGGTAGAACTGACGCGAGTCGGCAGACAGGATGGGTGCACCCAACCGTTGCGCCAGCGCGATGGTGTACTCGGTCTTGCCTACGGCCGTGGGCCCGCTGATGACCAGCAGTGTCTTGTCAGAAGTCGGTGAACTCATTCAGACTGCTGAAATCCTCGTCGTTGAAGCCGTTGTCGTCGAACAGATCGTCATTCTCTTCGTCTATTTCCTCTTCAAAGTCCACATCCTCCGGATCCGGAATGTCGGCGGCAGTCAGCTGGACGGGCAGCTCCATCGCCTTGTAGGTGCAACGCGGCAGGTCGGCCCCGTTGTCCGTCTGGGCCACCTTCTGCAACTCCAAGTAAAAGGTCTTGGGGTTCATGAAGTCGTACTCGTACAGGATGTGCTGGTGCGGGTCGGAGATGAAATCCTTGAGGATAGCATCCTTCATGATGAACTTGGGCAGACGCGTCTTGGTGCTGTACTGGTCCTCGTCATCGTATTCGGGTTCCTCATCCACCATGTCGTCCTCGTCCGAAGTGTCTAACAGCGTGATCTCCTTCTGCTTGTTCCACTTGGGGTCACAGATGGAGAATGCGGCGAACTCGTTGCCTTTCAGACCGATGCATTCATAGAGCAGATGATGCAGCGACTCAAAATTGTCGGAAGCGGAGATCTCCACATCGCGAACGAAATCCTCCACTTCATCAAAATAGACTCTGAA
>JAIKYR010000026.1 GCA_024682995.1 Bacteroidales bacterium
CCCAACATATTATACATATTGTCAGCATTGGGCCCGATGACGGCCACCTTTTTCACCTCCTTGGAAAGTGGAAGTGTATGATTATCATTCTTCAGCAATATGATGGATTCTTGTGCGGCCCTTAGATTCCAAATCTCGTGCAGCGTCTTGTCAAACGCCACATACGTTTTGTCAAACGTGTCATCAAACAGGCCGAGCTGGAATTTTTGAGTCAGCACGTGCTTCACCAACTCGTCGATTTGCGCTTCCGTCACCAAGCCGTTCTTCACGGCTTGCACCAACTGTTCACCGTAACAGGATCCACCCAGGTCGATGTCCACACCCGCTTTCACCGCAAGCGCAGCGGCTTCGGAGTAGTCGGCGGCCATGCGCGCGCTCACCAGTCCGTTGATGGCGAAAAGGTCGGAAATCACCAATCCTTTGAAACCCCATTCGCGGCGCAACACGTCTCGAAAAAGCCATTGGTTGCCCGAGCAGGGAATGCCGTCCACATCGTTGTAGGCGGTCATTACCGCCTTTGCGCCAAACTGTTGCGTTGCTAACATAAAGGGATACGAGAGAACGGAGAGCAGCTCTCGCCGGCCCACTTGCGCGGTGTTGCCGTTGTGTCCGCCTTCGGAGATGCCGTGAGCGGTAAAGTGTTTCAGGGTGGATATCAGAGAGTAATCCTGTATTCCTTGGGTATATGCTCCTCCCATCTGACCTGCCAGTACCGGATCTTCGCCGTAGGTCTCTTCCACCCGCGACCAGCGCGGGTCGCGCACGATGTCAAGCACGGGACCAAAGGCAATCTGCGCACCTTGCGAGCCGATTTCATTTGCCGCGCAAAAACCCAAGTAGCTCTCCAGTTTTTTGTTAAACGTGGAGGCGCGACCGATGGCGGTTGGCAGCACCGTGGTGCCGATGGCCATGTGCCCGTGGGGGGCCTCCTCCGCAAACATCAACGGGATACCCAGACGGGTGTTTTTCCGGTTCCAAAGCTGCATCTCGTTAGTCAAATTATGCGCGGCCTCTGGGGTGAGACCGTTCTGCAGCGTCTTCTGCGTCCACGGGTCGGCGCGCATCACCGCCCAGCTGCTGCCCAAGTGTTTCTCGCGGAGCTCTTTCTTGAATTTTTCCGTCAGAACATATTGATTGCCAGTCTTTTCATAATACTCCCACCCCAACGTCATCACCAACTGGCCCGCTTTCTCTTCCAAAGTCATCTTGGAGAGCAGGTCTTCCACCCTTTCATTCACAGTGAGATAAGGATTCTCATACGGGTCGCATTGGCCGTTGCGGTTCAAGTCGTTGTATGAAAAGTTGGAGGAAGTCTGAAACGCCACGGCAAAGGGTTTGCCTTTTGCACGAATGGACTTGGGCACCGTTATGATGACCGAATCACCTGAAATCTTGTATTTTACAACAGTATGGTCGGCCAGCAGAACCATTTTCGTGCCCTTGGCAGGCAGGTTGCCGTGCCAGGACACGGTGGCCGGCATCGGTCCGTCGGGGCGCACGATAGCGTAAGTGGTCAATTTATCTTTAGATGCTGTAAACCAGACATTTCCATCATGGTACATCGGGGTGTTACGTGTGTTGTAGATGGCTTCGCTGTTGGCTTTGAGCCAGTTGCCAATCTCATCCAGAATCTTGGTCACTTCCGGCTCTATGATGCCTTCGGGGGTAGGCCCCACGCCCAGCAGCAGACTTCCGCCCTTGGCCACCACCTCTATCAGCGTGGAAATGATCACATCCGGACCTTTAAAAACGGCACCCGGCACAAAGCCCCAATCCTTGCTTAGTGGCATACAAGTCTCCCACGGATACGGCAGCTGCTTATCGGGAATCATCTTCTCGGGTGTGCGATAGTTCTCGTACTCGCCAGTTACCGTACGGTCCACGATAATGAGCCCAGGCTGGTTGCGGCGCGCCATGCGGGCAATATTGTCCATGCCAACATCTTCCTTCGGAGCACGCACCCAGCCACCATCCAACCAAAGGATGTCTATTTTACCATAATTTGAAGTTATCTCATCTATCTGATTATAAACAAATTGCTTAAAATCATTCCAGCGTTGCGGATGGTTGGCGATGGTGTAATTCACATGCCGGTCGGGGGTGGCATAGCGGTTCCACCAATAATTTTGCGAGTGCCAGTCGGGTTTAGAGAAGTAGGCTCCGATCATCATATTCTGATTACGGAAGGCCTCAAACACATATTTGGCCACATCGGCTTTGGGATGGTCGGCAAAGGGGCCTTTGGCGATGGAATAGTCACTGTACTTGGTGTCGTACATGGCAAAACCATCGTGGTGCTTGGTGGTAAAGACCACATATTTCATACCTGCCTTTTTAGCAGAAGCAGCCCATTGGTCAGGATTGAACTGTCTGGGATTGAATTCCTTATTGAGATTCCAGTACCACTGCTTGTAGGCATTGTAGTCCATGATGCTATCGCGCGGAATCCAGTCTTCGTCCTCGGAGCATATCGACCATGACTCCACGATGCCAGGCACAGCATAGAGCCCCCAGTGGATGATCATGCCGAACTTGAGGTCCTGCCACTGGTCGAGATGCGCGCGCACGGCGGCCTCGCGGGGCGGCGTGTATTCGGCGGAGAGGTCCAGATCAGGGTTTGCGTCGGCGGCCTCCTGCGCGAAAGCATTCAGGAAAAACAAGCAGAGGATGAGTAAAAGGCTGTTTTTTTTCATATTCCGAAATAAAAAGCATGGCGTTTCAACATCCAGGACACATCATCGGCGGCGCAGCACCAGCGCGGTACGCGAGGGAAGGTATAGCCGGACAACATCAGTGCCGACTTTCCGTGTGGTAGGGTAAACCGTCTCCTCGTCCACATTACCGAAACCACCGTAGCACGGTGAATCAGAGTTGAGTGCAACAACATAATCGCCTGGTGCAATGGATATTTCATAATCCTCAAAGGATTTTATCGGATTAAAATTAAAGACAAACAACAAACCCTGACGCTCGAAAGCCAACACCTGATCCGATTCATTTTGCAGTATCAATTTTGGAATATCGGAAAGCACATCGTATTCGCGAACCAGATGGATCATGTCCGCATCAAAACGGTTCAAGCCTGCATATTTCAAAGTCTCGTCATCGGCGAGATTCCACTGCCGGCGGGCGTGCTGGCAGGACCAGCCGTTCCCCTCACGTGGGAAGTCGATCCACTCGGGATGCCCGAACTCGTTGCCCATGAAGTTGAGATAGCCGCCAGATGCCAACGACAGCGTGACAAGACGGATCATCTTGTGCAACGCCACGCCCCTATCCACCGTCAAATCTGGCGTAAAGACGGACATTTTATCGTACATGTTTTTATCCACCAACCTAAAAATCAGCGTCTTGTCCCCTACCATCGCCTGATCGTGACACTCCACATAACTGATGGTCTGTTCCTCGCGCCGCTTGTCTGTGAGATGGAAGTATATGTCGCCCACACCCCACTGCTCATCCGAACGGGTCTTCACGATTTTCATCCAATAGTCGGCGATACCCATTGACATGCGGTAGTCGAAGCCGAGACCACCCTTTTCTGTCGGGAAGGCCATTCCCGGCATTCCGCTCACATCTTCCGCCACGGTCAGCGCCTGCGGGTTGACCTCCCGAATCAGATTGTTGGCCAGCGTAAGGTATGTGAGGGCATCTTCATCCACATTATCATCAAAATATTGGGCATAATCCACAAAATCAACGCCGATGCCGTGGTTCCAATAGCTCATGCTGGTCACTCCATCAAAACGGAACCCGTCAAAGCGGAACTCCTGCAGCCAGTATTTGAGATTGGAGAGCAGATACATCAGCGTTTCGAACTTTCCGTAGTCGAAACAGCGCGAATCCCATACCGGGTGCTGCCCTTTCTCTCCGGAATGGAAATAGAGATGATCGGAGCCGTCGAAGTGGGAAAGTCCCTCCTTCACATTGGACACGGAGTGCGAGTGCACCACATCAAGGATGACGGAGATGCCCGCACCGTGCGCCGTATCAATAAGTTCCTTCAACTCCTCGGGCGTGCCAAAACGCGATGACGGCGCAAAGAAGTTAGCTACCTGATAGCCGAAGGAGCCGTAATAGGGATGTTCCTGTACAGCCATCAGCTGGATGGTGTTGTAGCCAAGCTTAATGATTCTCGGCAGGACCGTTTCCTTAAACTCCCAATAGGTGGAAACCTTGGCCTCCTGCGAGGACATGCCAATATGGGCCTCGTAGATCAGCGGATGGTCGGGTTTGGACGGCTGGGGGTGCTTCCATTCGTAGGGCATTGGATCCCACACCTGCGCGCAGAAGACCTTGGTGTTATCGTCCTGCACCACGCGCGTGGCGTAGGCGGGCAGGCGCTCGTCAGCCCCCGACTGCCACACCATCCACAACTTATAGAGCATCGTGTGTTCCAGGCAGAAGTCCGGCAACTCGATTTCCCAATCGCCATCTCCCACCGGATGCAGAGCAAATTCAGGTTTGATCTGCCATCTGGAAAAATCGCCATACAAGTACAATGCCGTGGCATTCGGAGCTTTTTCCCGGAACACCCAACCGTTTTCGGTCTTGTGCAAACCATAGTGGTGATGTCCGTTGGCCAACTCTGACAACTTGCGAGTCCCATCCGTGAACTCCAGTTCCCGAAGTACGGCACGCTCGTGGCGCTTACGCAAAATGTTCGCAAAGGGCTTCAAATACGGGTCAATCGTGACCAATGGCGGCAGCAGTTTCGGATTGACAGACATACTTTATTCAGTAATTAATTGTTTTTAAACACAATACGTTTATTTGTCTTCCAAACAACGAGCATATCCCGCAGGCGACGCAGGTTCTTTTTCCCGCTTACAAACGGTTCTTTCAAAGAGAGTTTTCTGTTCACGGTCAAGATGCGTCCGTCGCAAATGAGTTCAACCATCACAGATCCAAACTCGCTGGACTGCTCAATCTTGTAGGGTTTGGTCAGACAGCGTGCTCCGACGGGCAGTGTGATCGTATAAGTGTAATGTTCTTCGGTAGGCACCACTTCCACCGGCAAGGTACGATCGGGCGCGATACGCGAAGGTTGCAGGTCACAGCCATAATCCTCCGGCAAGGTCATCTCATAATAGCCACTGCCGAGGTTTTTAATGCGGAACGAAGGATTCAGCGACGATTTGCGCATGGTAGCCGACTGCGAAGTGCGGACATCCGCCCGCTGAACATTCACTTTCATCTTCATGGAACCATCCGCCGTCAACACTTCCACATCCGCGGCCACGTCCACAGATCCCAGTTGCTTGATAAAATTCTGAATATACCCTTGTTGCGAGAGGAACGAATCGCCGGCTTTGAGCACCGAGAGACTCTTGGGCGACTTCACCGATGACGAGATATAAAAATCTTCGTTCTGAACAGTCACCTTCACAGCACTCTCGGCATCATCCATAAGATTGCCATACAGCAATCCGAATTCCGTCCGAAAACCCGAGGCGCGCAGCAACGTCGCGAGCAGCAAATCCTTGTCCACTCTACTGCCGCAATTGGTCTGCCAAACCGTAGACGGGGAAGCGACGATGTAGTTCATCTGCTTCAGCGACACATCGTTGGTATGGATCATATCCGCCACATAGTTGCGGAGGGCCAGCATTTTATCAATATCAGAAGCAGCATTCACCGTGATAGCCGCCGCCTCGCTGTAAAAGTTCTTCTCCACTGGAACAAAGGCATTCTGGAAGGTCAGCTCGCTCATGAAAGCCGTCGGGTCGGCAATGGTGGTCATCATCATAAAAGGCAGATAATCGTGCGGCAGGTAAGCGTCGGCCGGACGCTGGGGCAAGTCCTCGAACACCCAGCTCATCCGGTATTGAAGATTCTGTGTGTCCTTCGCAGGTTGCATCTGGCGACCATAGCAGTTGACCATATACTGAAGACTGTATTCAGCGGGCAGGGTGACGGAAACCTCATAACGCTCTATCGGGGCCGGTTCGCACAAGTCCACCCGCTCCATCCAGATGCCAAGAAAATTCGCTTCCGTGTGAATCGTGTAATCCAGCACAATGGTGGCATCATACTCCAACGCCGTGTGGGTGACCACCATCTCCCGAATCGTATTAAAACGTTCGCAGTCGGTGCAGCCGGCGGGCAGACTCGGATTGAACGCGTTGGCCGGGGTTTCCACCTTGCTGCCATCTTTGCGGACGGTGTATGCCTCATTAATAGTAAGCGTTTGGAAATCCGCATTATATGGAATCAATGTTTCACCGTATGTATGAAAGAAGGCATCGTGCGAGAAAAGCTGCATCTCTTTCCGGAAACGCATATCGGTAGAGCCATCCTCGTTTATTTTGTATTCCTTCCGGATAAGATGATAAACGGCATCGGGCTTGGGTTTTCCACAAAAAGCAGTCTGTGTTATTACCAGCAACAGAACAAGAAGAGAAAGGCGTTTTATCTTTTTTCTCATGAACAAATTCATTTTAGCAGGTGACGAACAAATACGTTTATAATTCTAGGAATCCTTTTCCGCAGCAAAAATAATCAATTATCCGACACGTTGAACCAACATGCGGAAATTAACTTTCTACGTGTTGCAAAACAGACACATTCACAGACAAAAAAACTTCAACTACCCAACCTGCTGGTGGAAGATCATTTTTGTTTGTTGCAGGATGTCCCGGCATACGGGCAGTGATCACAGCCGCAACCGCAGTCGATCTTCCCTTTCAAGGTACGTACGACGGCACACCCCGTGAACACGAGCGCCAACGCCACCACTATCACTACGATCACAATCTGCGCCATTTTTCAGAGTATTAATGTGGCTATCTGGAAGAACAACGCAGAGACCACCCAGGCCAATCCAATGGTGTAGGCCACGGTGAACAGCGCCCATTTCCATTTGCCGCTTTCATTTTTTATGGCCACAATGGTGGACAGACATGGCATGTATAACAAGATAAATAGCAGCATACTGGCAGCGGAAAGCATCGACATATTGCCTTGCACCAAACGGGCGATGTGCAGTTCGCCCTCATCGCTATCCATGCCAACTTCCTCTAATTGAGCCTCTTCGGCAGAGGAGGCATACAACACTCCCATGGTGCTGGCCACCACCTCCTTAGCCGCCACACCGGCCAGCAGAGAGACACTTTGCCGCCAGTCGAAGCCGCAGGGCCGCATTACCGGCTCGATGGTCTTGCCGATGCGCCCGAGGTAAGAATGCTCCATCTGTTCACGGGCCGTGACATTCTCCCCTTGATGCGGAAAATAGCCCAAGGCCCACACGATCACGCTGGCTGCTAAAATAATCGTACCCATCTTCTTCAGGTACTCCTTGCCCTTCTCCCACGTGTGGCGAAGCACAGCCTTGGCGGTGGGCATCCGGTAGGGCGGCAACTCCATCACGAAGGGCAGACTCTCTCCTTTCACAAAGAAACGGCTGAAGAGCTTGGCCATCAGCACGGCCATCAACATGCCTAACATGTAGAGACCGGTGAGCACAAAAGCCGCATATTGGCTGAAAAAGGCGGCTGTGAGGATGACATATACCGGAATACGGGCCGAGCAGCTCATCATCGGGATGACCAACATGGTGAGCAAACGGCTCTTGCGATCCTCGATAGTACGGGTGGCCATCACCGCGGGCACATTGCACCCGAAGCCCATAATCATGGGGATGAAACTCTTGCCGTGCAATCCCATGCGGTGCATCAGCTTGTCCATGATGAAGGCTGCACGGGCCATATAGCCACTATCCTCCATAAAGGAGATGAAAAGATACAGTATCAATATGTTCGGCAAGAATACGATTACGGAGCCAACGCCCGTGATGATGCCATCCACCAGCAGACTGCGCAGTGGACCGGGATTCATGGCCCCACCCACCAGATCACCAAGCCAGGTGAAAAGACTGTCAATCCAGTCCATCGGATACTGCCCAATAGCGAAGGTGCAGTAGAAGGTCACAAACATGAAAAAGAGGAAGATGGGATAGCCCAACCAACGATGGGTGACCAAGGCGTCAATCTTGTCGGTATGGCGGTGCAGCGTGCTTTTCTCATTTCTCGAATAGCATTCGGCCAACGCACCCCTCACGAAGGCGTACTTGGCGTCGGTGATAGCGCTCTCGATATCCTGGTGCTGGTCCTCGATGCCGAGGTGCGAGGGCATCTTCTCCACCACCTTTCTGCCGCTGCTGCGCTGATATTCCCCGGCAATCTCGTCTCGCATTTTGAGCACGCTACCGTCGGGGTCATGCTCGCGTACGTATGCCTCCAATTGCGTATCGTTTTCCAACAACTTAATAGAGAGGAAACGTGTGGAAAGATTATCAGAGAAACCGTGTTCATACAATTCGGTGCGGAGACGGCTTATATGGCGCTCCAGTTCCACACCGTGGTTCACGTGGATGTGGCGGTATAGTGTCGCACCGTCGTTTTTGTCTGACGACAACCCGTTTTCACGCTCAAAAACCTCAATGATAGTGTCAAAAAGGCGGTCGATGCCGTCGCCGCTGCGACCGGTAGTGGGCACTATAGGCATACCCAATAGCGTGCTCAACTGACTGATATCCAGATTATCGCCACTCTTTTTAAGTTCATCGTACATATTCAGTGCCATCACCATCGTGATGTCCATGTCAATGAGCTGGGTGGTAAGATAGAGGTTGCGTTCCAAGTTGCTGCCGTCCACCACATTCAAGATAATATCCGGATTTTTTTCCAAGATATGCTTGCGCACATAGAGTTCCTCGGGCGAGTAAGCGCTGAGGCTGTAGGTGCCCGGCAGGTCCACCAAATTGAAAGTGTAGCCGCCATGGGTGAAAGTGCCCACCTTCTCGTCCACGGTCACGCCGCTATAATTTCCCACCCGCTCATGAGCATGAGCGGCGATATTGAAGATGCTGGTCTTGCCACAGTTAGGGTTTCCCACAAGGGCTACATTAATCGTGTGGCTCCGATGTTCGGCAATATGATGCAAGGCATCGCAGTCGGGGGCCTCCAACGGTTTGTAATCCGAATGGTTGACAATCTCCTGTTCGGCCTCCTTCTCGCTGACGACCTCCACTTTCTGCGCATCGCTGCGGCGCAGCGACACCTCGAAATTCATAATCCGGTATTTGATGGGGTCGTTCAGCGGCGCGTTGAGGATGGCCTCA
>JAIKYR010000050.1 GCA_024682995.1 Bacteroidales bacterium
GCGCGAGCTGACCAAGATCAAGACCGTCATGCAGAAGGTCGTCCCCGACGCACCGCATGAGATATTGCTCGTGCTGGATGCCTCAACGGGCCAGAACGCCATAGAGCAGGCCAAGCAGTTCACTGCCGCCACCGAAGTCAATGCCCTCGCGCTGACCAAGCTCGACGGCACTGCCAAGGGTGGTGTGGTCATCGGCATCTCCGACCAGTTCAAAATCCCCATCAAATATATCGGCGTGGGCGAGAAAATCGACCAGCTGCAGGTCTTCAACCGAGCCGAGTTTGTGGACTCCCTCTTCCCTGACAATTGGTAAACTACCATTTGAAAACACTTTAACATCCGAATACCTTGCAAGTTACCATCGACCACAATTCGGGATTCTGCTTCGGTGTGATTCACGCCATCCAAACGGCGGAAGAGTACCTGTCGGAGCACGATACCCTCTATTGCTTGGGCGATATTGTGCATAACAACGAGGAGGTGAAACGGCTCACCAGCCTCGGACTCAGGGTTATCAGCGATGAACAGTTCCGTCAGCTGCACGACACTACTGTCCTGATCCGCGCTCATGGCGAGCCTCCGCAAACCTACCGGATCGCCAAGGAAAACAACATCACCCTTATCGATGCTACTTGTCCAGTGGTCCTGAAACTGCAGCAGCGCATTTCCGACTTTTACCATAATCCCGAAAATTCAGATATACAAATCCTGATTTTTGGCAAAAAAGGCCATGCTGAGGTGGTGGGACTGATGGGACAGGCCGACAACCGTGTAATTGTGATTTCCTCGCTGGAGGAAGTTGATCGAATCGATTACCGGCGCCCGGCCATGCTCTATTCTCAGACGACACAGGGCCTGGAACCCTATTACGAGCTTATCCGGCTCATCAGGGAACGTTACGAGGCCGCTGGCAATGGCTGCATGTTCCAGTATGCCGATACCATCTGCCGCAAAGTGGCCAACAGGACCGCCGAGATTGCCGACTTCGCCCGACAGCACCAGGCCATCCTGTTCGTGTCTGGTGAGAAGAGTTCCAATGGACTGTATCTGTTCGACATCTGTCAAAAGAACAACCCCAACAGCTATATGGTCTCCCATGCCGGCCAGATTGGAGCCCTGGATTTGACAGGCTACCAGACGGTGGGCATCTGTGGTGCCACCTCCACGCCCATGTGGCTAATGGAGGAGTGTAAGAATATGATTATCAATAAACAACACAAAAATATGAAAAGAGCCATTATCAGCGTAAGCGACAAAACCGGCATCGTACCCTTCGCAGCCGGACTTATAGAAGCAGGTTATGAGATCATATCCACCGGCGGCACCAAGAAAGCCCTGGACGCAGCAGGTCTTAAAACCATCGGAATCAGTGAAATAACAGGATTTCCGGAGATTATGGACGGGCGGGTGAAAACCCTGCATCCGAAGGTCCATGGTGGTCTTTTGGCTATCCGTGACAACGAGAAACATCAGATGGAAATGCGAGAGAATGGCATTGAACCCATCGACATGATTGTGGTGAATCTTTATCCGTTCAAGCAGACCATCGAGAAGGCTGGCGTGACCTATGAGGATGCCATCGAAAATATCGACATCGGCGGTCCCACCATGTTGCGCAGTGCCGCCAAGAACCACAAGTTCGTCACGGTGGTGGTGGATGCCGGCGATTACGACGCGGTGTTGGCGGAAATCAAGGAGCACGGCGACACCACGTTTGAGACGCGCCGTCGCCTAGCTGCCAAGGTCTTCCGGCATACAGCCTCCTACGACAGCTATATCTCCGCCTATCTCACAGAACAAGCCGGCGAGAAGGAGCCGGAGAGCCTAACGATGACCTTTACGCGCAAGCAGAGTCTGCGTTACGGCGAAAACCCTCATCAAGAAGCCACCTTTTATGCAGGCAAAAAACAGGGATTTTCCATCGCGTGGGCCGAGCAGTTGCACGGCAAGGAGTTGTCGTACAACAATATACAAGATGCGGATGCCACCTTGCAGATATTGAAGGAGTTCAAAGAGCCGGCCATGGTGGCGGTGAAACACAAGAACCCCTGTGGGGTGGGTCTGGGTGCTAACGCGCTGGAAGCCTGGCAACGTGCCTACGAGGCAGACCCCGTTTCCATTTTCGGCGGCATCGTGGCCTCCAACCGTGAAATCGACCTGCCCACGGCGGAAGCCATGAAGCCCGTATTCCTCGAAATCATCCTCGCCCCGAGCTTTACCCAGGAGGCGTTCGACCATTTGGCCACCAAGAAAAATATCCGCCTGATGACCTTCGATCCGAGTTATGAAAATGGTGACGACAAGATGTTCGTCAGCGTGCGCGGCGGCATGTTGCAGCAGACGATTGACAACAAGTCCACCGAAGATTATGCGTTGAATGTTGTTACGGAGAAAAAGCCGACGGAGCAGGAGTACGAAGACCTGTTTCTGGCGATGAAGATCTGCAAGCATGTGCGTTCCAATGCGATAACAGTAGCCAAGGACGGCAAGATTGCCGGCATTGGTGCAGGACAGATGAACAGGGTAGGGGCCGCTCATATTGCCTTCGAGGAAGCCAAAGCCAAGGGTATCACTTCCGGACTTTGCCTGGCCTCCGATGCGTTCTTCCCCTTCGACGATGTGGTGAAGATGGCAGCCCAGTACGGCGTCACGGCTATCATCCAACCCGGCGGCTCTGTACGCGACGAAGACTCCATCAAAGCCTGCAACGAGTTGGGCATCGCGATGGTGTTCACTGGAGTGAGACATTTTAAGCACTGAGATCGGCTGTTAGCCGTTAGCCATTAGCCGTTAGCTATCAGGTTTTTAATGTGGAAATTAACTTGTTAAGCCTTTTTTCTATAATCAATAATCTAGCACAGATTTGTTTTAATTGGGTATCATCCAAATATTTCAAATTATAAGCTATGATTGTTTGTGTTTCTAATTCAAATGCAGATCCAATGCTGATTTCTAAGAAATGGATAAATTCCCTGCTGGATGTTCTCGATGCCCCTTCTGCTATGTTGGCTGCAATTGATACTGCGGATCTCCTCATTTGATATGACAAAGCATAGCGTTCGTATGTTGGAAAACCTTTTAAATAATTATAGATGTCTGTTACTAATGATATTGCGTCATTCCATACCCCATATTTCCTAAAATCCCTCATGCTATCTTTTGTTTATTATATTCTAAATAACGATTGTTAATTAATGATATTGTTTTACTTATATAATTTTTTAATAAAATAGCTATTAACCAATGACAAAAGGCCAACGGCTAACGGCCAATGGCTAATAGCAATTTTAAATTCTCACCCCCCAAAATCCCAATCCCAATGATAACCCCTCAAATTGAAAATTCCTGGAAGCACGTCCTTTGGGATCAGTTTCAGGCGCCCTATTTTTCCGCATTAAAGGAATTTCTGATTGAAGAAAAGAAGCATTATCGCGTGTTCCCGCCGGGCAACTGCATCTTCAACGCGTTCAACAGCACGCCGGTTGACCAGGTGAAGGTGGTCATCATCGGGCAGGATCCGTATCACGAGTACGGGCAGGCGCACGGATTGTGCTTTTCCGTGCAGGATGGGGTTCCCTTCCCCAAGTCGTTGATTAACATATTCAAGGAGTTGAGCGACGATGTGGGGTTTGTCACGCCGCGGAGCGGAAACTTGCAGAAGTGGACGCAGCAAGGGGTGTTATTGCTCAACGCCACGCTCACGGTACGCGAACACGCCGCAGGCTCGCATCAGGGGCATGGGTGGGAGACATTCACGGATTGTGCCATCCGGCGGCTTTCGGAACAAAAGGAGGGGCTGGTGTTCTTGTTGTGGGGCAACTATGCCATCAACAAGCGAGCTCTTATTGATACAAGCAAGCATTATGTGCTCACCGCCGCGCACCCATCGCCGCTGTCGGCGTTCCGGGGCTTTTTCGGATGCAAACATTTCTCGAAAACCAACCAGTTGCTGATGCAGATGGGCAAAACGCCCATTGACTGGCAGTTGTAAATCGGACGTAAAAGGATTCTCCGCCGTTTGATTTAACTTGTTTTATCACCTCCACTCGTCTTTCGGAGTGGAGATATACCGCAGGCACTTCAGTAACACGTCAAGGTCGGTGAAGTTGTGGTGGGTCAGCATGTTTTGCGGCATGGCTTCGCCAAGGAAGCGCAGAAACGGGATGTGCGTGCATGGCAGGATGAGATTGTCTGTCCGTAGTTGTATTGGCATCATATAGGGGTGTTTCCCAATGTCGCAGGAGGCGTCTTGCCCGCTTATGATCAATGTGTCCCCGTTGCTGTTGATGATCTTGGCTATAAAGTAGTTCGCTGTGGTGCAGCCGTCCAGAAAACCGGAGGTCATAATATAGTGAAAAATGGAATCGCTGAAATAGGGTATGGTGTCCTTCAGTCGTTTAAGATCCCGACTGGTGGCGTATCGGAACAGACGTCCGAAATTGGATCTTTTGAGGAGGCGTGCAATGCTGTCATAATGGGCTTGCGTGAATGTGAACATCTCCTTTGAGATGGTCGTGTCGTAGTGCTGGTTGAGGTCGCGGAGGAGCGAATCCAGTGCTTCAGCTCGGAAAGAGTGGTTGACAAGAACCTTTTTCTCATGCAAGATGGCTTTTTTTGCCACAAACCGATCCTCTTTCTTGACATAGTTTATTTCATAGTTGTGGAAATGGAAGCAACCTGTTGAGTAGGGGGAGATGGTGACTTGGACGACGGGATATTGAAGGAATTTGTCCAAAGGTCGATCAATGCGGAAAGATTGCAATTGCGGATGCTGTTCGCTCACCACCCACAACTGTATCCCGTTGCCTACGATAACTTGTTGCTTGTCAGTATGCTGGAGATCGCGGTAAGGGTACATGTATTGGATATTAAATGGTGCCGTCGTGACTCTATACCATTGTTGCCTGATGGTGTCGAAGTGCAGGATGTCTCGATAACTCCAACCCCAAGGATAGGCGTCCGCATCTTGTTTGAAAGTGTAGCCCATGGAGGTGGAGGCCCGATTGTAGGGTTGTTCGATGGGATGGTCGTCGCTGAAAAATCCCATAGGGGTACAAGAGTCACCGTTGAACCGACAAAAATAGTAACTCGTGGCTGTTTTGATGTAGCCGTATAGTTGCCCGTTGCTGACATTAAGTCCATACAGGAAAATCCCTTGCGAATGATAGGTTGTGTCAAAATGTTGTAGATCAGTGGTTTCTAAGATTGATGTTCCTGTAATTGTGTTATTCTCTGTTGTGGCGAAAAGAATACCCTTTTCGCAGTCGGTGGCTTGGGGAAAAATGTCGGAAGGGAAACGGTTCCATCGGATTTTGTCGCGGGAGGAATAGAAACTTTCGCCCTTTTGCCTCACTATGATCCACTCCTTGAAAAAGAATGCGTCAGAACGTCGTAACGGTCGCTCACTTGCTGTGTTATGATTAAGCAAATGTTGCTTGTTGGGTGTGGGCAGTTCATGGTAAGTGGACCAATTGTCTTCCGTATAATAGAGTTTATCGGCATAGCAGCCTGCCACGCCGGTACGTCCGTCTTTGTCCATGCTGATGTCGGCGATTATATGTGGGAAATGGTTGAGTTTGGTGAAGGTCAATCCTTTGTCTGCGGAGAAATAAAGGCTATCACCCGCAATCCAGACCTCACCCGACGGTGCGCAATATGTACTGTTGATCTCCTCTTTGTTGGAGGCAAACGTTCTGGACTCCCAAGTCTTGCCCCGGTCGTTCGAGTACCAATAGGCATTATGGATATGTTTGCTTTTGAAGGGATTGTATATCTTACCGAAGACCAACACCGTATTGCTGTCCGGACAAATCACGTATTTGTATTCCCCGCAGCCATCGTAATGGCTGCTGTCGGGATGGCCCTTGCCGATGGAGTTCACCTGGTGCCATGGCGAGTGGGTGTCTTCCGCATGATAAAGAATCCCTTTTAGATTTTCGGTGCACCAAAGGTCGCCGCCCGGTGCCACCGTCACGGTCATCCCCCAAGGGGAGATTCGTTCGCGGAAGTCCTTCTCCTGTTGCGCGGATGCCGAAAGAACCAACGTGAGTATGAGGGTGCAAAACAGGATTCGTCTATTCATTTGGGCAAAGGTTCTGAAGGTTGTTAAAACAGTGCTCACATCAATACCACACTCGCCAGCTGCCAGCGGTCGGGGATGAAGTCGAAGTAATAGACGGGTGCGCCCCAACGGTCCTTGACGCGAAGTGTTTGTCCGTCAAGGTAGTAAAGTGCGGCGCCCCAACGGTCTTTCTGCCGGATGGTCTGTCCGTCGAAATAGAGCAGGGGAGCGCCCCAGCGGTCCTTCTGCCGCACGGTTGGACCGTCCATGTAGAGCAGCGGCTGTCCCCAACGATCTTTTTGCCGCACCTGCTGCGCCGCCGCGTCGTACCACAGCAGCTGTTCGCCCCAACGGTCTTTTTGCCGGATGGTGTTCTCCTGCATGAAAAAGAGCTTCGCACCCCACCGGTCCTTTTGATAGACGGTCTGGGCACGGCCCACCAATGCGGAGAGCGAGACGATGGCCAACAGGAACAGGATTTGTTTTTTCATACGGGCAAAAATACAAATATTTTCTGTTTGTTCAAGATGTATAAATGGCTGAAAATAATGCGTTAAGGCTTATGGTGTGTTTTTTACAACAACCGCATTGCAATCCTTGCGCAAGCCTCCGCGTCGGCCAACGCGTGGTGATGGTTGGTCATCGGGCAGCCGCAGGCCTCGGCCACGGTGTGCAGCTGGTGGTTGGGCAGTTGTCGCCCGAAATGGCGGCGCGAAGCTCGGCATGTGCAAAAGAACTGATAATCAGGGTAATCCATCTGATAGACACGGAACACGGCTTTGAGGCAACCCTCGTCGAAGGGACTGTTGTGCGCCACAAGTGGCAGTCCGGCGATGAGCGGCTCGACTTGCCGCCATACGGTGGGAAACACGGGCGCGTTGATGGTGTCCGTGTGCGAGAGACCGTGCACGCGCTGGCAGAACCAGGCATAGTAGTCGGGCTCAGGCTTGATGAGCGAGTAGAACGTGTCGGTGATGACACCGCCGCGCACCACTACCACGCCCACGCTGCACACGCTGCTGCGCTGCCCGTTGGCTGTCTCGAAATCTATGGCTGCAAAGTCGGTCATATCAAGTGCTTATATAAAAGATGGCAGTTTGGTAACAAGGCTGCAAAGGTATAATAATTTTGGTTGCAATAGTAGCGTGCGGGTGTGCGGGTTTACGGCATAGTCTGATTTTGGGTTTTCGCAAAAAAAAGCCGCACCAGAATGGGTGCGGCTTTAGATCACGAATCTTGGTTTGAAAAATTACCCGATGGTGATGGTGCGGGCGAGTTTGGGCTCCTCTTTCTGCACTCTCGGCAGGGTGATGGTGAGGATTCCGTGCTCCACCTTGGCCTCGATGTGGTCCTTGTCCACGTCCTCGGGCAGCGTGTAGTTCTGCTCGTAGTTCGTGTAGGAGAACTCGCGGCGCAGGTAGTGGTGCTTTTTCTCCTCTTCCTTGTGCTCCATCTTGTTCTCGATGGCGACGCAGAGGTTGCCATCGTCGTTGATGCTCACGCGGCAGAATTCCTTCTTGATGCCGGGGGCGGCCACTTCCATCGTGTAGGCCTTTTCGTCTTCTCTGACGTTCACAGCCGGAGCTGTGGCGTTGTTGCGCGGCATGATGTCGCTGTTCAGGAAATCTTCAAACATGGTCGGAAACCAATTGTTTTTAAACATTACTGGTAGCATAATTAACTCCTTTCTTTTATTGTTAGACTTTTATTTTTTTCGTTTCTGTCCGCCTCCGCTCTCGCATCGGCGACGCATACCATAGTGCAAGGTGTGTGCCAACCTGTTTTCTGTGCCAAAATCCTGCAAATGTGGACAAATTGTCCGCTTTTGTGACAGTATGGCGGGGTTTGTGACAATTTTTCTACCGAGCTTATGTCCCTGTCGGGACAAGGTTTAGCCCCTAATCGGGGCAAGGGGAAGCCGATTGCGCTGTCCTACCGAGCTTTGACCCCTGCCGGGGTCTTGTGGCAGCCGAAACGGCAATGTCCTACCGAGCTTTTGTCCCTGTCGGGACATGGTGGCAACCGAAATGCCCCCTTCTACCGAGCTTTTGTCCCTGTAGGGACATTGCGATGCATGTTACGAGTAGGGGACATCGGTACGATTCCCGAATAGCCCCGGCAGGGGCGGCACAATAATTCGCACAATTCGTATGATTCGCCGAAAAATTCGTATGCTTCTATTGCGTTTTAAAATGATGCTTAGTGTATATTATTGATATTTAGTGGATTATAAAATTTGGTTGGGGGTGAATTGTATATAGGGAAAAATGTATTTTTGTCACTCGAATTTTAAAATACTGGTATATGAAGAAAATCTGTTTCTTAATCTTTTGCCTGATGGGGCTGTTTGCGATGTTGTTCACCTCCTGCCACTATGATCCGTGGGTGGAAGATCAATATTATTTCAAAAATGGTCTGGCGGAGCCGATTAAATTCCTGAAATTGGATATTGACGACCATGTATATGATACGATAACGATAAATCCGGGCGAAAGCGTTTTCGTGTATTTTGCCAATGGAAGAGACCATTCTTATTTCAGCCAAAACATGAAATGGTCTGGTTTTATGATGGGTAATCACTATTGCATCCTGTATTCGGATGGAATTAAGGCATATTATCAAAGTGAATATCAAGGTGAAATCGACGGCAAGTCTCCAGCCCTGAAGCAGTTTTGGAACATTTTGGAGAACACCAGCAAGAAGCACCGTGACGAATATGTGGTGGAATACACGGTGGACGAGGCTGATTATCAGTTCGCGGTGGAGTTGGGGGCGGAATAGTGTTTTGCTAATTGTTTCCTACAAGCGGAATCCCCAACTGCTTACAAATTTTCTTCGCGAGTA
>JAIKYR010000058.1 GCA_024682995.1 Bacteroidales bacterium
GCCCAAGGAGCCTTCTTTCAGGATGCGCCACGGTGAATGGATGTCGTCGGCGCGGTAAATTTCCCCGCATTCGGTCGCCATCCAAAGCGTGCCGTCGGGGGCCACTGAGGTGTGGGTCACGATTTCGTTGCGGCACACCACATCAAGTTCGCCTAACCGGTCGCGCTGCTGCGCTTGCACGCTGATGACCAATAGTAAGGCGATGACGAACAGGCCGTTTCGTATATTGAAAAGAGGATTGCTCATAAAAACAGAGAAAAATCGAAAATACATTTTTTTGAAAGGGTAAAATGTTTAATATAGGAATCCCAACATCCAAAGCGGAAGTTTAGCCCCGTCGGGCATATCCCAGTCGTCGGCAAAAACATAGGAGCCCTTCATGCCAGCAATCTGTGAAAAGTCCTTGCTGCGACCGCCGATTTCGAAGGTGTATCTCGAATCCACTTTGAAATCCCCTTGTGTTTTGCCATATTCCACGACATGGAATTCGGAAAGACAATCCACGGCAAAGGTCTCGCGAAGGGTACCGATTTCCACTTTGGCTGGGGCAAGGGCATAAAGGATATTGGGGTTCTCCAAATACACCTTGTCGGGCTTTGAGAGTTTTCCAATCCTTTTTTTGTCAGAATATAGCAGGTTCAGCACTTTGGCATCCCCAAGGTATTTAAGGTATTCCACCACGGTGTCGCGTCCTATTTCAAGAGCCGAGGCTATCTTGTTGGCATTCAGTTCGAAGGGCGTTTCGCTGCAAATCATGGCGATGAGAGCCTGCAACTTCCTGACATTGGCGACATCCACTTTGCAGATTTGGGGCAGTTCGGTTTCAATGATGTAGTTCACCACTTGCTCGATTTTCGTGTAATACTCGCCTTCGCCCTCCAACAGGAAAGGATAGTATCCCTTCTCCAAATATTCCTTGAACAGGGCCACGGGCTTGCACTTTGAAGAAACCATCTGCCACAAGTCGTGGGGGTGCGCCAAAATGTCCTCCAGCGACCAGACGGGAAACGACAAATCATGGTAGAAACGGAGGGCTTCGCGGAATGAAAGACCGGGCATCGTGTATTTGACAGCCCTACGAGACAGGTCGGCGTCCCCTTCCTTCAGGCGAAGGAGGGACGACCCGCTCACAATCATCTTCAAATCAGGAAACAACTCGTAGATTTCCTTGATTTCGCGACTCCAATCCGTAGTGCCCGGCTTATATTTGTGAATCTCGTCTATCGCCAATAGTTCTCCGCCTTGGATCACGAATTCCTCGGCCAGCTCCACCAACGTGCGAGTTGAAAAGTCCACGGTGTCGGCCGAACAATACAGCACCCTGCGGTCACCGGGTGGGTAGTTCAGTTTCAGGTATTGTTTTATAAGCGTGGACTTTCCCACCCCTTTTGCACCTATAATGGTGATAAGCTGAGAGTTCCAATGGATTTCGCCCATTTTTTCGCGGACGATATCCGTGCTGGTATTGGCTAACAGCCTGTCGCTCTTTCTGAATAGTGTGTCCATATACTTTAATTATCACGGTGCAAAAATAACAAAAATTGTTGCGCACGGGCAACACTTTTCAAAAAAAATGTTGTTTGCGCGCAACAGTTGTGTCGCAACCTCTATCGCGGATTGCAATACAACCTGTGATTTCGGGCGATTTCACTGATGGTCTCTTCGGGCAAACGGCTGTAAAAACGAAGATCAATCTTCTTCCTGCTTCACAGCACTCTCCGGCCACACAGGCTTGCCGTTCCACGACACGGTCCACGTTTTCGAATAGCGCGACTTCCATTCCTCTGTGAGATCATCCAATAGGGAGTAATTTGCATCCACAAACTGCAATATGCCTTCATCATCCACCCACAGCGCAGACCAGTAGCTTTCTTCACCAAGACTTCTTCCAACGCACTTCGGCAACTCCTCGTTAGGATAATTATCCACCACAAGCCCACGTTCGTTGACGTTCACGACCATCCACGTGATTGGCTTGGAGCTATCCAAACGGGAAACACACTCCTGATATACTGCGTTCCATTCCTGCCCAACATGTGCGTGCAGAAATTTTATTAGCGGCGTGTAATCGTAACCCGTCTGGTAGATTGAGTTATGCCGCTTAATGGGCAAATGTTCGGGAAATACATCTTGCTTTTCACCTCGCTCATAGCGGTATTTCAACTTCGGTATGCTAACGTAATGCCAAAATCCGTTGTGCGTCCGCTTGTTCACTTTTCGGTAAAGCGGCGGCTTGCGGTCTTTTCTGTTGTGCCCCATCTTTCAGCGCATTTGAAACAATTTATAGGGGACTTCTATTTTTTACTTCTTCGCGCTGCCGCCGGCCTTGATGCGAAGTCCGTTAAACATCAAGATAAGCAAACAACGCTGCAAAATTAAAACATATTTCTATACATAAGGCGCAAAACTTTCAAAAGGTTGCAGCTTGTTGATGTTTTTTTGTCTATATTTGTTCAACTATTTGATTTTTAACTGGTTAATTCATCCCGAGACGTGATACTTGCTCGAACCGGCACAGGTTGTAGACCAGGTTTGTCAGGGTGTTGTAGGCCGCCCTTCTTCACCCCTCGGGCATCCGTGTCTTTTTGCCCTTTCTTGTTGGCCTTGCGCTTCTTCTCCTCCTCGTTGTCAAAAAGGGTGATGCTGCCCTGCTTCTTGTATGTCGGTTTGGTCTCTATCATCTGCCATTCTATTTTGCCGCAAATATACAAATAATTCTTTGAATGACAATTGGTTGCGATAAATTTTCACCATAAAAAGTTCATCTGTCACAAGTTGACCGAACCGGGGATTTCAGGTGTCGTTTTCAGCGGATTTCAGCTCATAAAAAGCTGTTAGTCAGAAAGAAATAACTAGAGGTCCCCTTATTATTCAAGTTTCGCAAGTATGTCTCAGACTGTTTGAGGAAATTTGTCTTTGAACGGGGGAGATTCCGCCAGTTCCTATCGTCACTGGCGCACCATTCCGCCGCGAACGCAGTGAGCGAGCGGAATCTCCAACGGAAAATCACGAAAACACGCCAACAGCCCCAACAACTCGTCCCTTTTGGCTAACTCGAAATTCTCGAAACGGTAGGCCGGACAGCTGGCGATAATAGCCTCCCTCGGGATGTGGCTCAAGGCCAAGTTTCCGGATGTATTCTGTTGCGTTCATATTTATTTTGGATTCGTACAACATATTTTATAATACCGCTTCCGTATCACCACTAACCGCACCAGCCAAATCGCGAAGAAGACATTGGAAAGAATCTTGTAGAGCGGGGGCATGGTGACGAACCAGGAGACGATCCACAGGATAAGGTCTATGTCGAACAGGACGTTCCAAAGGCGTTCGCGGTCGTGGAACGTGCAGAGTACCTCCCCGTTTTGCGGCACCTCCACCAGCGTGGTGGATGACAGCGACAGGTCGATGCTCTTGCCGCTTTTGCCCAACCGCAGGGGGCCGCCGAACTGCACCCGGAGGCTGTATTTTCCGGGCGGTGCCTCAATGCGCAGGTCGTGGTCATTCATCATCCCGGCGAAAAAACCGTTGATGAAGACCGCGTGTGGCAGCTTCGGCTCGTACCAATGGCGGATATGGCGGACGATCAGCATTATCCCTCTATCTCCTCCAGCGCCCCCGTTTCCGAATCGATGATGAACCCGCGCACCACGATATCCTTCGGCACGAGCGGGTGGGTCCGGATGGTCTCGACGGTTTTGCGGACGGAGGTCGGGGTGTCCTTGAAGCCCTCCAACCAGTGGTCCAGGTCGATGCCGCATTGGCGGATGGTGGCGAGCGTTTCGTCCGTCACGCCGCGGGCGATCATCTCGTGGTGGAAATGGTCGTAGCTCATGTGGCAGGCCCCGCAGTGCGAGTGTGCCACCACCATGATCTCCTCCACCCCGAGCTCGTAGATGGCCACGATCAGACTGCGCATCGCCGAGTCGAAGGAGGAAATCA
>JAIKYR010000107.1 GCA_024682995.1 Bacteroidales bacterium
GGCGACACCTACTTCTGGTCGAGCGACGAGAGTACGGACATGTACAACGGCTATTGTGCGGTGATCACGCACATCTGTCCGGAGCTCATGAGCCAGAAGCAGCAGAAGGGCCGCGGCCAGAGCGTGCGCTGCGTGCAGATAAGGTAACGCACAATCCATCCCATGAGAAATGCAAGGGCACCCGATTCAACGCGGGTGCCCTTTTTTTGTATTACCGCTCCACTCTTTTGTGAACTACTAGAACTGCCAGAACAGATTTGCAGGAATTGGTAGGAATGGGCTATTTAAGTACAATCAATTTGAATAAAAGAGCAATAGGTTATATTAAATCACCAAATTTCGAAGAGCAACTTCAAAAATCTTCCAAGCATTAATCAAGGGAAATTAGGGGAAATTTTTGGAAAATTTCCCCTAATTTTATTCTGTCGGGTGTCCCGAATTTTTGAAAATGAGGATGGACATACTTTTATACAACTACCCCGCCCTTCGGGCACCCCTTCTTGAGAAGAAGGGGAATTGGGGTTGGTCATAACTCGCTGTGCGAGAATCTAGAACTGGAAATAGATAAACGGCTGCAGGTCGGCGGTGATGAACTGGTAGAGTACGAAGACTGCCACCACCACGATGAGGCCGATGAGCCAGATGGGCAATAGGGCGAAGTTGACTCGGTACCACCGCTTCCATCGCTCCGGCAGCCAGTGGATGACCATGCCCACCACAAACAGGGTGAACACAATCCAATAGTTGGCCAAAATGTCGGGGATGGCCGCCACATTCCATTGGCCGCCAATGCTGTTCACCATCGCCTTGGCTGTGTTCCAGGCCGTCTCGTTGGCTACCGCCGGATCCAGGTTGGAACCCGAACGGAAGAACAATCGCGTGAACGAGATGAACACGAAGGTCATAAACACATTCCAACTGAAATTCAGCCAGTTAATATCCCGGTTAGGCCAGATGGCCGAATAGATGCAACGGATGAGCGTGCCCGCGAAGAACACCCCCGACCAGACGGTGAAGATCATCAACACCGGGCTGGGCCAGAACCAGTTGCAGACGAAGAACGCGGCGAAGATGACGAATGACACCAAGCTCCGGAGCCATTGCTGGAAGTGCCGCCAGATCTTGAATCCCAATATGCCGAAGCCGTTCAAGCCGCCCCAAATCATGAAGTTCCACGACGCACCGTGCCACAAGCCGCCCAACAGCATGGTGTTCATCATGTTGATGTTGGTGCTGATCTTTAACCGTGCCTTCTTGCTAATCAAAGAGATAACGGTGAGGATGACCGCCAACCCGACTATGATGCTCGTGATGACGGCGTTCTTGGTGAGCAAGATGATAACCGCGCCAATCATCAGGATGCACAAATAGGTGCCCACAGTGGCGTTGCGGTTGCCGCCCAGCGGGATGTACAGATAATCTTGCAGCCACTTGGAGAGCGAGATGTGCCACCGTTTCCAGAAGTTGCTCGGCGAGTCGGCCTTGTAAGGCGAGTTGAAGTTCTTGGGCAGGTAGAAGCCCATCAGCATGGCCACACCGATGGCAATGTCGGTGTAACCCGAGAAGTCGGCATACACCTGCAACGAGTAGATGAACAATGCGGAGAAGTTCTCAAAAGCGGTGAACAACGAGGGGTTGTTGAAAACGCGGTCCACGAAGTTGACGGCGAGGTAGTCGCTCATAATCAGCTTCTTGGCCAAACCGTTGAGGATCCAGAACACGGCGATGCCGAACTGCCGTCTGCTCAGGAAGAATTTCTTGTAGAGTTGCGGCACAAACTGGTCGGCACGCACGATGGGACCCGCCACCAGTTGCGGGAAGAAGGTGACGTAGAAGCCGAAGTCCAGCAGATTGGAAACATGTCGTATTTTTCCCTTGTAAACATCTACCAGATAGCTGATATTCTGGAAGGTGTAAAACGATATACCCACCGGCAGCAATATCTTGGAGGCGTCGAAATAGTCCTTGCCGCTCAGGTCGTTGGTCCACTGCGCCAGCCAGTTGATCACTTCATACTTGCTGCCCACGATGGTGTTGTACGCGTCCGTGAAGAAATAGGCGTACTTGAAGTAGAAGAGTACCAGCAAGTTAATGACCACGCCGACAATCATGTGGAATTTTCGTGCACCCTGCCGCTGGGAACGGTCCATAAAGATGCCCAGGAAGTAGTCGAGGATCATGTCGAAGATGAGGATGAGCACGAAGAGGCCGGAGGTTTTGTAGTAGAAGAATACGCTGGCGAAGAAGAGGAACCCGTTGCGCAGCAAGCGTTTGCTATGGAACAGGGAGAATCCGGCGAACACCAAAGCGAAGAAGGCCCAGAAGTTGAACTGCGTGAACAACAACGGGTACTGCTCGTTGAACGAGAAGAGGTTTGTCAGGAATATTTTCAGGCTGTTCAGGTTCATCTCTTCTCTTTTTTCAGTTCACGGATAAAGGCATCCCAAAACAGGTCGCCGATGAGGTTATAGCCTGAGGCGGTGAAGTGGACGCGGTCTTTCTGCGCCAGGCCCTTCTTGCGCCAGGTTTCCATGGACTTCAAGCCGCCCATCACGGCGAACTGGTCCCACACGGCCCCGCCCGTTAGATTGGCCAGCCGGTACATCACATCCTGCACCATCGGGCCGGTCTTGTTCACATAATAGCGGTTTTTCTTCCCTTTCTTCCAAGTGTCGTTGTTGGACACAAAAATAAAGGCACAGTCGGGATTGGCTTCGCGGATGCGCTGCACCAGTTTCAGGTAGTTGTTCTTGAAGGCCACGGAATCGAAACTGTTGCCGTAGGCGTCGTTCACACCGATGTTGAAGATGACGAGGTCGGGTTTCAGCAGCTGCATGTCGCGGGTGAAGTTACTGCAACGCAGATAGGATGATGTTTGCGCCCCGTTTACCCCTATGGATGAGAGTGTTATACCCGGTCTGCTGTTCTTCAGCAGGATGCCGTTCACTACGAAGGTGTCGCCTTTGCTACATGGGAAATAGATGGTGAAGTCCTTTACGGGTCGGTCAAAATAGAAGTAATAGCGGTCGTTGTCAAAGTCGATGCTGTCGGGGAAATGGTAGAGGGTGTCCTCTTTGAGGATGGGGTCGATGGGCCATCCGTAGGCTTTGCCCAAAAGTATGATGGTGTCGGCCATGAAGTCGTACTCTGGCGCGTTCATTTTGATGGTGATGGAGTTCATGGCCTCGGCGTTCCATACCGCGATGCCGGCGGCTCCCAACGGGAAGGAGTAGTTCTGATAGACATTTCGTATAAGGTTGAAAGTCTGTGCTTTACCGGTGCGGTAGTCGTAAGGGTTGTTGCAGTTGGTGGCGGCAGAGTACGGGAAGACGAGACCCCTTGAGGCGGGTGGCTCGCCGAATTCGTCCAGCAGGTGCGTGCGTATGCGGTGTGTCATGGTGCCCGCCTGCACGTGCGAGCCGCCCATCTGAATGATGTGCATGTTGCCCCGCTTGGTTGCCAGCAGTTGGTCCAATTGGGTGAAAAAACGCACCAGTGTCAAGCTGTCGTGTCCCCAGTACAGTGTGTCTATCTCGAATTGGATTTGAGTCTCCTCGGAAACGGCATCCGCCTCGTCGGGTTCCTCCTGGATCAGGACAATGGTGTCCACTGCCAAGGTGTCGGTAAAGGTCGGAGTCTCGGGGATGGAGTCCGATGCGGTGAGGTCCACCTGAGCCCAAAGTGGCGCGCCACCCAGCAGGAGCAGGAAGGAGAGAGCGAGTGCTATTTTGCCGATGCGTTCCATAGGGTGTCGAATTGTTGTTTGGGCATATTCTTGCGGGTGCGGTAGAAGTCGTACATGGTGGCGAAGCTGTTGGCCAAGGTCTGGCCCACCTTACGGGCGCCGGCGGGCGTGAAGTGCACGTAGTCGGGGCCGGCGAGGCCGTTGTGCGCCCAGACTACCATGGAACCTTGTCCGCCCATCACCTCGTAGATGTCCCAGTAAGCGGCATGGTTACGCAGGGCGATAGTGCGCAGACTGTCGATGAGTCGAGGCAGCATGGGGTAGGTGTCGAGCTTGCCGCCGCGGCGTGTGCTCATGTCGGAAGGGCCGATGAACAGGATGGTGGCGCCCGGACAGGTCCTGCGCACGCGTTTGAGCTGCCGGTCTATGCTCTCGCAGTAGTTGTTGAGAGACTTGTCGTTGTAGATGACTGGCACGGAGTTGCCGCCAAACTGGAGGATGATCATTCCCACGTTGGCTTGCTGGTAGCAGCTGCGCAGCAGGGTGTCCGTGATGAGGGTGAACTGGTTGCCGGAGGAGCCGCGCAGCGGGATGTTATCCACGGCCACGCCGTAGCCGTCGTCCAGCATGATGCCGTAGAGGTCGGCGGAACCTTGCATGGAGATTTGCAACGAAGTGGTGGCGGAGTCCATCAGCCAGTGGCAGGTGTGGATGCCCTTCAGATCGGGTGACAAGGTCTCCTTGTGGGGGCTCTTGCGGTCCTTGAGGGTGGCGGAGAAGTCGCCGGTGCGGTCGTTGTAGAGCAGGGTGATGTTGGAGAAGCGTTTCACGCGGGGGTCGGTGTCGCTGTGCCGTGAGGCGTTGGCCCCGAAGGTGGCGCCGCCGCCCAGCCGGTAGCACTTGGCCATAAGGCCGTAGTTGCCGTTGGTGCGCGCCCCGTCGCCGTACGACGAATAGAGGGTGAGGTCGCCGGAGGCATATTGGCTCACCGCAAACGACGGGATGGTCTGGATGACGGGCACCATGCCCGGACCGCCACCGCCGAAGGTGCGCTGGAACCAGGTGCGGATGTTGCACGAGATGCGGTCCATCTCGATCTGCGAGTCGCCGTAGTGCAGGATGCGCACCACCTCGTGGTTGGCGCGTGCCTGCTCCGCACGGGCGAAGAAACGGTCGAAGAAAGCCACATCGTCATTAGGCAGGTAGAAGTGGCCGGTCTGTTCCGTCACCGCCTCGCGGTACTGCTGCAGCGTATCTTTCAGGTCGTTGAGGTGCTTCAGCTCCACGGAGTCGATTTCGTCAATCTTCACGTTGGCGAGGGTGTCGCCCACCAGCACGTCGTCGAAGGAGGGGAAGCGCAACTCCGCCGTGCCCACCTTTATCCCGTCTTTGGGAAAGAAATAGCATACGGCAGCCAACGCTCCGATTATCAATGCGATGAACAGGAATATCTTATACGGTTTCATCCTTCTGCGGCCCGTTTTTTAGGGGGCGCAAAGGTACGAAAAAAGTCAATGCTATGAACGTGTGATGGACAGGGCTATTTTATTGCGTCTCAATTCGATAAATTTTCACCGTATCCCTGACATCTATTTCGGGATAGAAAATCTCCACAGAATCCATAAAGTTGATGGAATTCGATGCGAGCCAATAGTTATAACATCCATGAATGTCAAAAGACTCCGTAGTGAATTGAATGCCACTAGGTAAAACGAAAATCTCCCAATGAATCGGGATATGTTTGACTTCATCGATTATGACCTCACTGGTCAGTCGGTACATCGGCTGTCCGTCGAATTCCACGAGCGCCACTTCATCGAAATACGAACCTGCACTCGAAGTAAGAGTGTCGATACCATCCTTTAAGTTTACCTCAACACGGTTGAATTCATCACTGGTAAACGAAAAGGGTAGCCCTGCAGCTGCTAATCTCTCATTGTTTTCTTCAACCGATACCCCATATCTATAAATAGACACCCATTTCATTACCTTCATAGGCTTAAATTCCAGCGCTTTCCAAAGGTAATCATCGAAATAATGGTATCTTTTCGACTCCTTTGAACAGGCGCAATGGTTTTTCACGGGAAGAGTCGGAAACACCTCGTGGTAAAGCTGAAGACGAGTTTCCAAGGTCATCCCCTCCAACGGATCTTTGTCGCCCGTGAGCCGCATTCCCAGCACCATAGCAGGGTCATGCAACGGCGGTCGCCAGCCGTCGTAGATGCAGATGCGGGTGTGGTAACGGAAATGCATCCCCAAAATACGCTCGGTCATCGGGTTCTTGGTGTCGTAATCCCCTTTTTTGACCTTTTGGGCCGCAGAAGAGAAAAAGACTGCCGACACGATGGCGAAAACTAAGCACACGACGATTCCCGCAAAATACCACGGTTTTGATTGTTTCCTGACAGGATGTTTCACATTCCGCCAGACCAGTAAGAAGATGAACAAAATGGATACGGGAAAAAATATAACCCACCCTTCGGAGAAAATCACCCAATAGAAGAACACTCCCGTGCTGATGCCGCAAAGAAAGGCGTTGAGCCGCCAAAGAGGAGTCTGTTCCAGCCACGTGAAGGTGACCATATTGACGAAACAGACAATCTGCACCGCCATCGCCCACGGCACAAAGACGCAAAAGCCACCGTTGAAAGTGATGTTGAGCCATATTGAGATGGCGATGAGGATGATGTTCAGCACAGGGATAATGTAATGCCAATCCTTGTCACTGTGCTTAGGAAGGAAAGACCGTAATTTTCTCATAAGGGACAAACAGAAACAACCTAATTGCAACGATGTTATGTTGACCATTATTGTGTCTGTTTCGAGCTTGAATGGTTGTTTTTTTTGTATTTTTGCCGCCCAAAGTTCAAGTATAGAAATAAATATAGAAATATGAAAAAGATATTCGCATTTTTGCTGCTATGTCTGTTAACTACATTCCAGGCGCAAGCGGTTTTGAAGGAAAAAGACTTGCCCCAAACATTGGGCGTGTTGCGTGCGGAGCTACAACGCTCCTACAACCAACAGCAAGCCATGATGGCCCGCTTTGAGAAGCGTAACGGGGAACAGCATGCTGCCCTCATTCGTATGATGCAGAACAGTAATCAGATAGCGCTGATGCTCTACTCGCAGAATTCCGATTTCACCTTTGATATGGCCTACGCGTGTCAGGCAGCCACGGAACAGTACCGTAGCATGAAAACACGCCACATGCCGTACAACAAGATGAAAGAGCGTATCAAATCCGAGATTGAACGGTATGACGCACTTATCAAGGCCCTGCAAGCCTTGCCGCCCAGGATGCTGCCAAACGGGGAGTTGGCGAAGCTGCCCGACTCCATCCGGCAGATGCTGCCCAAAACGGTGCTTGACACGGCGGCCAAGAACCTCTTCATCCTGGACCAGCAGGGGCTTGACGACCGCGAGGCGTGCGTGGAGTACGCCACTGCCCTGCGCGACAACTACATCACCATGCTGGAGAATGTGGAGCGCGACCAGGAGCATTACGAGCGTGTGACTAAGCGTGTGGAACAGCTCAACGCCTACGCCATGTCGCGGTACGAGAAAATCCAGAAAAGCATTTTCGTGAACGGCAGCGGCAACTATTTCCAGACCCTCAAACGCCTCCGGATGTACTATATTCTGGCCAAGAAGGATGTGGACGACAAGTACAAGCCTTTCAGCCGGAAGTCAGAATGGCGCGGCCCTGTCATCTACTCCATTACCATCTTCATGCTCTTTTACATCCTGTTTGCCAGCCTGTTGAGTTATGTCATCATGCGCTGGGTGCTGCCGAAGAAGTGGCGCCGCTATTTCAAGGAAAACAATAAACGCCTGTTTGTCATGCTCGCGTGCGGCGTGGCCATCTTCGCCATCTCCATCTCCATCGCGAAATTCTTCGTGCATCAGAATTTTGTGCTGATGGCCATCAGCCTGATGATCTTCTTCTCCTGGTTGGTGGAGGTTATCCTGGTGTCGCTTCTTATCCGATTGAGTGACCGTCAGATACGGGCTGGTGTTCGTTCCTATACGCCGTTCATTCTCATGGCCTTCATCGTGGTAGTCTTCCGCATCATCTTGATTCCCAACAATGTGGTGAACCTCATTTATCCGCCTATCCTGCTGGCCTTCACCATCTGGCAGTTCCTCGTGATGAAGCGCAAAATCGAGAAGTTGCCCGACAGCGACATGATTTACACATTGGTGTCGTTTGTGGCGATGGTGGTGGCTTGTGTGGCTTCCTGGTTCGGCTTTGTGCTGCTGGCGGTGCAAATCATGCTTTGGTGGGCCATTCAATTGGCTGCCATCCAGAGCATCACCTGCTTCTATGATCTGGCCAAGATGTACGAATCACGTCGTCTGACACGCAAGATTGCCCGGGAGAAAGGGGTGGAGTTGCAAAATGATACAGAGATAGATAAGTTTTTCAAGAAGATCCGGCCTCAGATGGTCAAGGGCGAATACATTGCCCAGACCTGGTTCTACGATTTCCTGTTCAAGGCCCTTTTGCCCATATTGGCCGTACTGTCTGTGCCGGCCAGCGTCTATTGGGCTACCGGCATTTTCGAGATGTCCGCCGTGTGCCGCAAAATCTTCACCTTCGTCTTCTTGAACAAGCCCGGCGTCATTGAAGTCTCCTTGTACAAGCTCTGTCTGATTCTGGAGCTGTATTTCCTGTTCCGCTATTTGAACTATGCAATCAAAGCCTTCTATCAGATGCTCCGCAAGCGCCGCAAATCCGACCTTCACGGGCCGGGTAACGCCACGCTGGTCAACAATGTCATCAGTATTCTGGTTTGGGGTAGCTACGTCATTGCCGCATTGATGATTCTGAATGTCTCTAGCGGCGGTATCTCCATCGTGATGGCTGGCTTGGCTACCGGTCTTGGTTTTGCCATGAAGGACCTGTTGGAGAATTTTGTTTACGGGGTCTCGCTGATGGCCGGACGTCTGCGGGTGGGCGACTACATCGAGTGCGATGGCGTGCAGGGCAAGGTTGAGAGCATCAACTACCAGAGCACGCAGGTGGTGACGCTCGATGGCAGTGTGATCGCCTTCCAGAATGCGACGCTCTTCAGCAAGAACTTCAAGAACCTGACCCGCAACCATGGCTATGTGCTCGTGAAGGTGCCTGTGGGCGTGGCCTACGGCGTCAATGTGGAGCGCGTGCGCAAGATGCTGGTGGACAGCCTGCAGCCAATCGTCGTCAAGAACAAGGCCGGCAAACATGTGGTGGACACCAAACAGGGATTCTCCGTGGTGTTCAACGACTTCGGCGACAGTAGCGTTGACCTGTTTGTCGTTTTCTGGGTGTTGGTGGAAGAGAAAGCCGCGGTGCTGGCCAAAGTCAAGGAGGTGATTTATAACACGTTGAACAAGAATCATATTGAAATTCCGTTCCCGCAGCGCGACGTGTATGTGCGTCACATGGAGATGCCCAAGGAGAGCAAGAAATCCCGCGAGGAAAAATCCAAGGAGCTGGAACCGGCAGAAGATACAGTGGTTGAGGAACCTGTCCCCGCA
>JAIKYR010000108.1 GCA_024682995.1 Bacteroidales bacterium
CTGCGACAATGACAACGTGATGCCACAGGGCGATAAATCGGGCATCATGGGTAAAGCCCGCTATATGGCTCCCGAAGTGGTGGCTGGCGGTATTCCTGATAAGTACAGCGACCGTTACTCCCTCTCTGTCATTCTCTTCAAGGTTATCTTTGAGATGTTTGTAACGGGTGGTGTCATGAAGGTTCTCCAAGTAGTCGTACTTGTTCAGTGTCACGAATTTCTTGTTTTCATTAAACATTACAATCCAGGAATAGGTGGGGAGAGCCAGTGTCAGCGGCAGACGGTAGGTGTTCAAATATTTCAGATAAGGTTTCACATCTTTGATTTCCAAAATGGAATTTTTCGTGTCGTAATTCTTGAAATCGCCGGTGTTGTAGCACATCAGCACGCCGTAGTCCACCGCGGGAGGATCTTGAGCGAGCTGGTGCAACCGGATGGTGGAGGAGATGGCGATGTTAGTGTCGAAATACTGTTTTAGAGCCTCCCGCACATCCACAAGGAACTGGAAGTAAGCATCGCGGGTGCTGGTGGTCCAGTCGCAGTCGAACTGCACCTCGCGGATATCTATCCGGTGTTTATGGCACATGGCATAAATCCGGTGCGCTAAATTGTCGGTGAACGACGGGTACTCTTTGATGGCCTTGGGCGTGATGAAGACCACGGGAACCACTTCGATTTGCTGGTCGAGAATCGGATCCAGATTGTACAAATCAATGGTGGCCACTGGGGCGCACTTGTCGGAAAACGTGCTGTTTTTGTTGATGTCCACATCAAAAAAGCGCACATACATGGTCTTTACTTGGTTTTTCCGCAGGAAATCCTCTTCGTCCTTGTCAGGCGAGAGGACGGTTTTCCAGTAATAGACCGCGTTGCCCTTGTGGGGCGTTTTGTGGATTCCTGTGTTGAAATTGCAGCCGGTGAGGCATAGCAGGATGATGGGGTAGAGGATACATGATTTTTTCATTGCCGTGTGTTTTTTCAGGCGGCAAAAATAGCATGGTTCCCCGTCGGATTTCCTTGCCCGTCCGGTCCATTGTATGAAATGGTGGCTAGGCTGTATGAAATGAAATTTTTAAGGCGATGGCTTTTTGATAATAACGAACGACAATAGATTTTTTGTATCTTTGCACGCTTTAGTTGTTTGAAACAATAAAAATCAATAATTAATTCAGTATGATATACTTAGACAATTCTGCAACTTCCTTTCCGAAACCGAAAGAGGTTTACGATTTCATGGATAATTTCTATCGTGTGCATGGGGTCAGTCCCGGGCGTGCGGGTTATGATGCCGGCATTGAGACAGGCGAGCTTCTGACGGATACACGTCGTCTATTGGCTGGCTTGTTCAATGGCGGTGCCAAAGTCGATGAGCGTCGTCTTACATTCAGCTACAACGCCACCGATTCCTTGAATATTCTGATTCAAGGTCTCGCGCAGAAAGGTTCCCATGTGATTACGACTATGTTGGAGCATAATTCCGTGTTGCGTCCGTTGTACTGTCTGGAGCAGCAGGGCATCATCGAGGTTACCTATCTGCCTTTCGACGAGGCTGGTTATGTGCATCCGGATGATTTCAAGAAAGCTATCAAGTCGAACACGAAGATGGTGGTCTGCACGCAGTGCTCTAATGTCATCGGTACGGTTCAGCCTATCAAGGAGATTGGCAAGGTTTGTAAAGAAAACGGCCTGATTTTCGTGGTGGACGGCAGCCAGGGTGCCGGCGCAGTGGAAATCAACATGCTGGAGGATGGTGTGGATGCGTATGCGTTCACGGGCCACAAGTGCCTGATGGGACCTACCGGCATCGGCGGCTCCTACGTGGCCGACGGCGTGGAGGTGCGCCAGACCCGCTTCGGCGGCACGGGTGTGCGTTCGGCCGTGCGTACCCATCTGGACGAATATCCCTACCGTCTGGAAGCTGGTACCATGAACATGCTCGGCATCAGCGGTCTGTATCGCGGCGTGAAGTGGATCATGGAAAAAGGTATCCAGAATATCCATGATGAGGAGATGAAGCTCTGGAAGCGTCTGCGCGATGGCGTGAAGGATGTGGAAGGCGTCACGGTCTATTGCGCCACCTCTGTGGAGAACCAGAATCCGGTATTGTCGCTCAACGTGCGCGGCTTTGAGGCCATGGATGTGGGTACGATGCTGGATGTGGACTACGACATCGCCTGCCGTACCGGTCTGCAATGTGCCCCGCTGGTCCACGAGCGCCTCGGAACGCTGCCTATCGATGGCACAGTGCGTCTGAGTGTGGGTGCCTTCAACACCGAAGAGGAAATCGACACCTGCATCACCGCCATCAAGGAGATTGCCGCATTGAAAAACTAATACCCTTTGAACGCGCAGAACCGCAAATGGGTCGGGCACATGGCCGCGTTGGCCGTGTATATCATTTTCGGGATCAATCCGAATTGTTCCAAAGTGGTTGTCCCGCAATATATGTCCCCAGAAGTATATACCGCCGTCCGGATGATTTTCGGCACGGCGGTATTTTGGTTTTTGTCCTTGATGCCCTTCACCTTCAACGGGCGGTCCGTGCGTGCCGAGCGGGTGCCCGCCCGCGACATAGGCGTGTTTGCGTGGGGAGGTGTTCTGCTGGCGGGCACCCTGTTCGCCTTCTCCGAGGCGTTCCGCTATACGTCACCCTGCTATGTCTCGTTGGTCTCCGCCACCAGTCCGCTCATTGTGATGCTGATGGCCGCCCTTTTCCTGAAAGAGCCGATTTCCATGCGCAAGGTGGCTGGCGTGATGGTCGGCATCGGCGGTGCCCTTATGATTGTGCTGTTCTCGTGGGGAATAGATGCTAATGCCACTCCGATAGGACTGTTGCTTTGTTTTGTCAACATCCTGTTCTATGCAGCCTATCTGATTTTAACCCGGGGTATCTCGAAGCAATATCATCCGGTGACCATGATGAAATGGGTGTTCCTGTTCGGCTCCATCGTGTGCGTGCCGTTTTGTGTCCCCTTTTTCTCTGTGCAGAGTTGCCCCATCCTTTTCGGCAATGCCCCCGCCATCGCTTACGTGAGCCTGTTCACGGTGCTGATATTCGCCACCGTGGTATCCTATTTCCTGCTGCCGATAAGCCTGCGTCATATCCGTCCCACCACGGTAAGCATGTACAGCAACCTGCAGCCGGTGGTCACGGCCTGTGTGGCCATCGCCCTCGGGCAGGATATCTTCACATGGAACAAACCAATAGCCCTGCTTCTGATCATCATCGGCGTTTACCTCGTGACCACAAGCAGGGCTAAAGAGAACGGGTAGGGTAGGCCCATCCCCGTATTATGGATGTCTTTCCTTGTCTATCTTCTCGTATTCCTCTAAGAATTGGGGGATAGCCTTCATTTCGATTCGGCGGTTAAGAATGATTTCGTGTCTCGGATTGATGATGTACATGGCCGGATTGCCGATCTCGTAGATGCCGAAATAATCCAAGTAGTCGATATTGCCCTTGTTGCCGCCGACGTTGATCCAGGGATAATTGTTTTCCTTGACGTATTTCTTCCAAGCTTCGATGGTGTCGTCGTTGCCGATGGCATATACCTCGAAGTTGCGTTTGCCGATGGTTTCCAGCGAGTCATACACGGCGCGGAGGGCTTTGGATTCCTTTTTGCATGTGGGGCAGTTGGGGTCGAAGAACCAGAGAATGGTATAGGGCTTGCCGGTATGGTAGGATGATTTCCAAAGGCGCACGTCGTCGTACAGGTTGGTGTCGGGGATGAGAAGTTCCGGTGCGATTTGCCCGATAAGGGTAGGCTTGAGCCGTTTGCAACGTTTCTGGTACTTGGCGAGAATATCCTCGTCAAGCCAATAGCATTTGCCTGCCAGTTGGTTGTTGGTGGCAATGTGGTAGAAAACGGCATCATGGCCGATGACCTTGCTGGTCTCAAACTGATACGACAGCCAGTCCACACAGTAGTGGAACATTAAACTGTCGGGTTCAGTCTTGGCCAAGAACATGTCCACATACTTGTTGATGGTGTCGGCCTCCTGATGGTAAAGGATCTTGGTGAAATACTCTTTCAGCTTCGGTTCAAAGGAGGGAATGTAGATGAAACGATGGTCAGCCAAGTCGAAGTTGTCCCAGTAATGCGTGCGATAGTAGGCACCCTGTTTGATGTAGTCGGGCTTGCCCTCCGCATCCTTGTATTCCGGAACGTCAATGTTCTTGTATGATTTCTGCATTTTGGAGAACAGATAGTCCGGATGGCGGTCGATCAGGTCGTTGATGAAGGTCATCATCTCTTCATTGAGGTTGTTGAGCTTGTTTTTGTAGTATTCGGAACTGTCTTTGTTTCCGGCCTCATCAAACGACTTGACTTTATTGGCCCATTCGCTGGCGGATTTCTGGGCGGAGCTGGTTTTGCGCTGGAATTTCAGCATCTCTTCGTTCTCAGGCGAGTTCTTCACGCTGAAATTGTCCACATTGCCCGTGGTGTCCAGGTTGTATTCAAAGAACTGGTTGCGGTCGATGATGAAGTTCATGTAAAGTCTCTTCTTTTCTGACACGATGGAATACATGCCGTCATCATACGCTTTGTCGCCCTTGAACAGGAACTTGCCCGGTGCGATGGGTGTGACAGAGTCTTTTAAGATGAGTTTTTCATTGTAATGGATGACAAGATAGATGATCTTGTCGTTGGAGTTCTTGATGTTGAAAAGCAGCTCATGGCCTCTCTTCGGGGCTGAAGATGTGGTTTTTCCTTTTTGGGCATAGATATTGCCGAGTGTGAAGGCCATTAATAGAAACAGACATAAAAATTTCTTTCTCATACCTGTATGTTTATTTTTTCTTTTGATTTGTTTCAAAAAAATGTTCAAGCTCATCTAACGTAATCTGACGGGCTATTATTGTATGCTTTTTAGAATTATCGATTAAAAAGACGACAGGGGTCGTCATGATGTCAAAATATTCGATGAAATCAAGGTTTTGGTCACCCATCGAGGTGCTCAGATTGGTCCAATCCCATAGCTGATGCAGGTCGGAGAAGGCCACCCAGCGGTCGTGGTCGTCGTTCACTTCTACGGCAAACACTTCAAAGTCCCACTCGTCGGCATGTTCCTGATACATCTTGTGCAGCACGGGTGTCATCTCCTGGCAGTGGTCGCAGTCAGGGTCCCAAAACCAAAGAACGGTATAGCGGGTTTGTATCTCATTGGTGGAGTGTGCTTTGCCGTTTTTGTCGTGGGAGATGAGCTCGGGAATCTGGGCTCCGGGCACAATCTTGCGCAGGTTGTCAATTTTGCGTTTGTAACGGCCTTCTCGTCCCTCTTCAATCCAACTCTTGTCGAAGTTGTCGTACAAGTATATCAAAGCCGGGTCGTAGTCGGGATTATGCACGTCGAAGTTCTGGAACAAGGAACGGACGATGTAGTCGCGCACGGGCGTACACATCGGTCGATTGAGCACTCGGTCGATGTAGTGTATTACCGAATCGGTGTTGTCAAATTCCAGTTCGTAATTCTGAGTGTTGAGAAGACTCCATGCTTTAGGATGTGAGAACAGGATTCTTGGATCGGAAAGGTCGGCGGCATCAAGGCACATTATCATTCGGTCCGTGTAAGGAATATTGTCAAGGTGGCTTACGCCGTAAATGGACATGACGTATTTGCTGACAAACGACGAAGGCATGGCCTCGTTCAGTTCATGGCATAGTTCCAAAATGTTGCCGTTTCCGGTCTTGATGAGGAACTGTTCGAGCAATTGGTTCTCTTCGGAGCCTTCAACGCGATCATCGGCCAGATTGTACGTGAACTTGTTGTCGTGGTTGAGGATGACCTCTCTCAATCCCACCATGTTGTTGCTGGTGATAGTGTAAACACCACAAGGGGTTGTCTTTTTGCTTTTGAAGACAGCCGTGCTTTTGCGCACGATGGCGCTGTCAAGCAGGTAAACGTCAGACCCGTAATGGCCCAAAAGATAAAGTTTGTCAGGATGGACGTTCTTGACATGGAAACGTTTGTTGAAATCAATGTCTTTTACTTTGATTTGATAACCTTTTACGGACGGGATGTCTGAAGTGAGCGTGGGTTGGGCCTGTAATCCTGTCAGGCAAAGCAGCGTTGTAATAATATAAATGTATAGGCTTCTTCTCATAGTATGATGTTGCATCGTGTCAATGGGTGGGGGCACCCGCGAATGTGTCACTGGATCATTTCACGGATGTCGAGCATGATTTTCTTTGCAATGTTGTCGGCGATATTCTCTGTCAGAGCTTCGGCATAGATGCGTAGGATTGGCTCTGTGTTGGAGCTGCGCACATGCACCCAGCTGTCCTCGAAGTCAATCTTCACGCCATCGGCGCGGTTCACGTCATAGTTGGCGTATTTCTCCGCAATGGCATCCAGAAGCTTGGGGATGTCAATGTCGTCTTTAAGTTCGATTTTGTTCTTGGAAATGGTGTATTCGGGATAGAGGGAACGGATTTCGATGCAGTTCTTGCCGGAACGGGCCATGTAGGAGAGGAATAGGGCGGTGCCCACGAGGGCGTCGCGACCATAGTGCAGCTCGGGATAGATGACGCCGCCGTTGCCCTCGCCGCCGATGACAGCGTTGGTGGCTTTCATCTGCTCCACCACGTTCACCTCGCCCACAGCGGAAGGTGTGTAGGTGACACCGTACTGCCGGCTCACGTCGCGAAGCGCGCGTGAAGAGGAGAGGTTGGAAACCGTGTTGCCCAACTGGTGCTGCAGCACGTAGTCGGCCACCGCCACCAACGTGTACTCCTCACCGAACATCTCGCCGTCAGGCTTGATGAAAGCCAGTCGGTCCACGTCCGGGTCCACCACGATGCCAAGGTCATAACGTCCCTTTTTCATTTCATCGGAGATGCCGTACAGGTGCTCAGGGATGGGCTCGGGATTATGCGCGAACAGCCCGTTGGGCTCGCCGTTGAGCACGGTGATGTTCTTCACGCCCAAGGCCCGCAACAGCGGCGGGATGGACAGCGCCCCCGTAGAGTTGACCGCATCAAAGATGATGGAGAAATTGGCTTTGGCGATGGCGTCCTTGTCCACTAAAGGAAGATGCAGGATGGCATCGATATGGTCTTGGATGGCATTTCCGTAAACACTGTATGTGCCTAACTTCTTCACATCGGCATATGTGAACGCGTGCTGCGCGGCCACGGCCTGCAGACGCAAGCCCTCGTCGCCGGAGATGAACTCGCCCTTGGCGTTGAGCAATTTGAGAGCGTTCCACTGCACCGGGTTGTGAGAGGCAGTCACGATGACACCGCCGTCGGCATGATGGTGCAGCACGGCCATCTCGGTGGTCGGCGTGGTGGAAAGCCCCGTGTCGATCACGTCAACACCCATGCCCTGCAGGGTGCCGCAGACCAGCCGGCTGACCATATCACCCGAAATGCGGGCGTCACGACCCACCACGACGGTCAACTTCTTGTCGGGTGTCCCGTCCTGCAGGAATGCCGCGAAAGCGGATGTGAGTTCAATGATGTCGATGGGGGTGAGATTCTCGCCGGCATAGCCACCGATGGTCCCCCGGATGCCGGAAATGGATTTGATGAGCGTCATAGATTAATATGGTTTTTCAAGGTTGCAAAAATACAAAAAAATCCTATTGTTTGCTATTGGTGCAGACGAATCAAATCCAACAGCCCTATGGTAGCAATGGTGAAAAATATTATTTTTGCACCACGAATTATCATAATATGAAAATATGAAAAAGAAATTCAATCTGAAAAAGAAAATACAGCAGTTTCGTGCCTGGCGGGAACGGCCCAGGGAGGTCGCTCCGTTGTCAACCGAGGAGCACGAGTGCCTGAACTGCCACGACCACTATACCGGCAATTTCTGTCCCCGTTGCGGACAGTCGGCTGCCACCAGTCGTTTTTCCATGAAGGTGGCGGCGGAGAATTTCGCAGAAGCATACGGGATGGGCGAACGAGGCATGTTCCGTACCATCCTCGACCTTATCCTGCGCCCCGGCTACCTGATTCTCGATTACCTCCGAGGCAAGAGGGCCTCCTATTTCGCCCCCTTCAAGATGTATTTCCTGCTCGCCGCCGTCTCCCTTCTCGTGACCCACGGACTTAATATCACAGGCAATGCTCTTCATGACGACTCCGAATATGTCGTCAATGAGGTGAATCAAGAGAGGAATGCGGACAGCGCAGCCAAATCAAGTGGCAGCGTCACTAAAGATGATGCTCAGAACTCTTTTGCCGAAGATTATCCTGAAGAGTATCGCATGTATTCCGTCATTTTTAGCACATTGGAAAAGATAGAACGTTTCGCGCAGAAATACCCCAGTATTAACGTCTTGTTTCTGTTGATGTTTATTTCCGGGAACCTTTTCCTCTTTTTCCGGCACAGTCCGAACATTCCTGATTTGCGCTACCCCGAACTGTTTATCTCGTTGGTATATATCGCCAATATGTACACCATCTACTCCATAGTGTTCGATTTCTTTAGTCTGACAAAATTGACTATACTCGCCTTACTCCTCACCATAATTCCGCTCAAACAAATGAGTGGCTATGGCTGGTGGAGCACCATTCTGAGAGCCATCGTGGCATTTATCATAATGTTTGTGCTGTTAGTTGCGTTCATTGCGTTGATGGTAGCTGGTGTGGGCCTTTTTGTGAAATACCACGGGTGATGAAATTATGATTTTTGAATTGTGAATTGAACTAATGGATACGTACATTTTCAGAAGACAGATTCATAAGTTGCCCGGCAAGGTGATTCATCATGTTCCGATGCCCGTAAAAGAGTCCGATTATGAGGAACTCACTCGCATGATTGTCAAGGACTCCATCAACTACTCCGCTCCGATGACGTTCAGCGACGAGGATATTGTGAAGGTGCTGGAGAGGGTGAGTGGTCAGTAATCAGTGGTCAGTGAATTGAATCTGCTTCATCCTCCGAATATAGCATTGCGACCGGTTATCTGAAATTCTGTTTCAAACGGCTCCAGATCAAATAAACGCTCTGTCATTTCCCAAAATTCCGACATCTTCTGCAGGGTTTCGCGGGAATTGTTGTTTTTCCCCCATGTCAGATCCGAGAGGCGCACCTCTTGCTGCCGATTTTTATGAGAAAACTTCAGGCAAAATTCCTTGGGCGAGGGTTCCCGTCCGTTTAATGACCTCATATATACCAACGGTCCCTTGTAATCTTTCCAATCGTATGTGGCACGTTGTATGCCCAATAACCCTGTTAACACCTTACATCCTTGTCTGCTAATCATCACAGAATAGGAGGGTTCCGATAGAAGTCCATACGCAGTGGCAACGCCCATCGAAACTATGACGACTTCGATGTTGGAGTTGGCAATTCCCCACCACGTCCCCAATATGCCTATAAGGGAAATGATGATTGTTTTGTGAATCACATTGCCTCGCGGCGCGGCAAATGTTATGGTGCCGTCCCGTTCAGAAACGGAAACGTGCACATTGCCCGACATCGTGTCAGCAAATGCCTGCAGTTGGGGAAATGTGGGTTGCTCGTCGGAATTCATCATGATGACTTTAAGAGCTTAATGATCTCATCTTTGTTTTTACTCTTTTCAATTATTCTCATTGGTGAATCAGTTTATAAATTCAATTTCAAAAGTGTTGTTAATGATGCGTGGGCAAAAGTAGGAAAAATAGTGATACCATGATATAACGATGCGCTTGGTTTTGATGGTGCCCGGACAGGAGCCGATATTGTCGGATATTCCCGAGACCGTTTACGTAAACGGCTTGAAGCTTGACGATGATTGGCAGGAGTGCGGTAAGTGTGACTCATACCAGTTGTTAAGCAATGGGTTGCTGAAGGATTATATGCATGAGAACCCCTACCTGTTTGGGACCGAATTCTCGCAAGACTTGATCCGGAAGGAATTCCAGTGCAATATGGCCTTCGCGTGGAAGCAGTACTCGCTTTTGGTGCCACCCGCCAAGGAGCTCGGCCTTTCTGTCCGTTGCCTTCGCGACTAAAGGATTTTGAGCATATTCAAAAAAACATCGCGCCCCGCCGGGTTGATAACCTGACGGGGCGCGCGTTTACACAATAAGAGTGTCGGGCGGGAATAAACGCCTATTCATAGGTGTAGAATCCGCGACCGGTCTTGCGGCCAAGCAGACCAGCACGTACCATCTTGCGCAACAGCGGGTGCGGACGGTACTTGGGATCGCCGAACTCGTTGTACAAGACTTCCATAATGGCGAGGTTCACATCGTTGCCGATCAGGTCGGCCAAGGCAAGCGGGCCCATGGGGTGGTTGGCTCCTAACATCATGCACTTGTCGATGTCCTCCGCACTGGCAATACCGTCGGCGAGGATGCCCACCGCCTCGTTGATCATCGGGATGAGGATCCTGTTGACCACGAAACCGGGAGCTTCGTTCACCAGCACCGGCGTTTTGCCGATGGAAGCGGCCAGTTCCACAATGCACTTGCATACCTCTTCGGACGTGACTTGCCCTTTGATGACCTCCACCAATGCCATACGGTCGGCGGGATTGAAGAAGTGCATCCCGATGAATTGGGTGGGACGGCTGGTGCAGGCGGCAATCTCCGTGATGGAAAGCGATGAGGAGTTGGTGGCGAAGATGGTCTCCGGCTTGCAGATCTTGTCTAACTCGGTGAACACATCCTTCTTCAGCTGCATGTCTTCCACGGCAGCCTCAATCACGAGGTCGGCGTCGGCAAACGTGGCGTAATCCGTCGTCGTGGTGATGTTTTTCAAGATGGCGTCCACGGCCGCTTGGGTGAGGTTCCCCTTCTCCACGAGTGTGCCGTAACCTTTTGCAAAAGAAGCCATAGCCTTATCCAGGCTGGCTTGGGTTCTACTTTTCATGACCACCGGCATCTTGGCGGCAAACGCCTTCACAATGCCCTTGGCCATCGTACCTGTTCCGATAACACAAATTTTCATAATAAAAGGATTTATTGTAACTGTAAAAATATTAATTGTTAATTATTAATTGTTAATTGTTTTTAAACTCTGGTTTCCTCTTGTTGAGAAACGCATTCATGCCCTCTTTCTGGTCCTGTGTTTCAAAGCAGCGACCGAAGGCGTTGTTCTCGTAAAGGATGGCATCGTCGGCGGCCAAGTCATACTCGGCATCGATGCTCTCCTTGGCGATCCGCACGGCGATGGGGGCGTTGGCAATAATCCGATTGGCTAATGCTTCGGCTTCCGCCATCAACTGCTCCGGCTCATAGACGGCGTTCACCAGTCCGATGCGCAGGGCTTCGTCGGCGCGGATGGCCTTGCCGGTATAAATCATCTCCTTGGCATAGCCCATGCCCACCAGCTTGGCGAGACGGTAGGTGCCGGAGAAGCCGGGAATGATGCCCAAACCCACCTCTGGCTGTCCGAATTTGGCCTTGTTGGAGGCGATGCGGATGTCGCAGGCCATAGCTAACTCGCAGCCGCCGCCAAGGGCGAAGCCGTTCACCGCAGCAATGACGGGAATGGGCAGCGTCTCGATCTTGCGGAAGACCAGCGCACCCAAGCGCCCGAACGTGTAACCTTCCTCGCGGTTCAGGTTGCACATTTCCGAGATGTCGGCACCCGCCACGAAAGACTTCTCCCCGTCGCCGGTGATGATGAGCACCCGCACGTCAGCGGGGATGTTGGACACGAAATCGTCCAGCTCTTTCAGGATGGTGGAGTTGAGTGCGTTCAGCGACTTGGGTGCCGAGATGGTCAGCGTGCAAATAGCATTTTCATTTTTGATTTTTAAATAGTTGTATTCCATATCCGATTGTTTCAATTTGGGTTTGCAAATTTACAAAAAATCCGACTAAAGAGGTTATCCTTCCAAAATCTTCCGGAAAAGCGGATTGAAGGGTTCCGCCAGCACCTCCACGGGCACGTGTGCCACGGGATGCTCGAACGCGATGCGGCGGGCGTGCAGCGAGATAGAACCGTCCTCGTTGGAACGTCGGGCCCCGTATTTCAAATCCCCCTTGATGGGACAGCCGATGGCGGAAAGCTGGGCGCGTATTTGATGGTGTCGTCCGGTGAGCAGCGTCACCTCCACAAGGCTGTAGCGTTCGGAGGCTGCCAACAGCTTGTACGTCAACTCGGCACGCTGCCAGTCTTTTTTTTCTGTTTCCGACACATAGCTTCGGTTGTTTCCGCTGTTTCTATATAAATAATGTATCAGATGATCGCACGGCGCCGGCGTATGTCCTTCCACGATGGCCCAGTACTGTTTCTCGATGTTGCGCAGCCGGATGAGTTCGTTCATGCGCGCGAGGCATTTGGAGGTCTTGGCGAAGATGACTGCGCCGCTGACGGGCCTGTCCAGACGATGGACCAAACCGCAGAACACGTTGCCGGGTTTGTTGCCGACGACGCGAATATAGTCGCGGGCAGTCTCCAACAACGGCTTGTCGCCAGTCTGGTCGCCTTGCACGATTTCCCCGGCCATCTTGTTGAGAATCAGCAGATGGTTGTCCTCATAGAGGATACGGTCGTGGAGTAGGGCAGACGGATCAGTACTGTTCGGAAGCATTGGGGAAGTTTTGTTCTTTCACATCTTGAATATAATGTTCGATGGCTCCCACGATTTCCTCGCTGAGATTGAGGTATCGCCGCAGGAAGCGGGGCGTGAACTGCTGGGTGATGCCCATCATGTCGTGGAACACGAGCACTTGGCCGCTGGTGGCTCCGCCGGCCCCGATACCGATGGTGGGGATGGTGAGCGCTTCGGTGACCTTCTGCGCCAGAGTGGCGGGGATCTTCTCCAACACAAGGGCGAAGCAGCCGTGTTGTTCCAGCAACTTGGCGTTTTCGTACAGGGCAGTGGCCTCGTCTTCCGTGGTGGCCCTGACAGCATACGTGCCGAACTTGTTGATGGACTGCGGCGTGAGGCCGAGGTGCCCCATCACGGGGATGCCGGCGCTGAGGATGCGGTCGATGGATTCCACCACTTCGGCACCGCCCTCTAACTTGATGGCATCCGCGCCCGACTCCTTCATGATGCGGATGGCGGAGCTGAGTGCCATCTTCGAGTTGCCCTGATAGGTGCCGAAAGGCATGTCCACAACCACCAGGGCGTGCTTCACGGCACGGACCACGGAGGAGGCGTGGTAGATCATCTCGTCAAGGGTGATGGGCAGGGTGGTCTTGTAGCCGGCCATCACGTTGGCGGCGGAATCGCCCACCAGCACGACGTCAATCTTCGCCATATCCAGGAGGGTGGCAATGGAATAGTCGTAGGCGGTCAGCATCGCAATGCGCTCCCCTTCGTTGCGCATACGCTGTAATGTGTTGGTAGTAACCTTGTTGACGTTACCTGAAAGATACTGTGACATAGTCGTAGAATTTGGGTTGCAAATGTACTATTATTACCATTATAATCCAAAAATCATCTTATATTTTCCATTTTTATAATCAGCTTTTTTTTACTATCTTTGCCGCCGTTATATGCAATTTCCTACTGATTATGTGCGAACGTGTAACCCTGCTCGACAAGACATTTGTCAAATTCATCCCCTCCGGGGAGGTGGATGCGGCCATTGAACGGCTGGCAGACCAGATAAATAACGACTACCGCGACGATGATCCCATCCTGTTGGTCACCCTCAACGGAGCCATCGTCTTTGCCGTGGATCTGCTGAAAAAACTGACCATCCGTTGCAAGATCACATGTGTGAAACTCTCATCCTACAGCGGCACACAGTCCACCAATAATGTGAAAAGCCTCATCGGGCTGAACGAGGACCTGCACGGCAAGCGCGTGCTTGTGCTGGAGGACATCATTGACACGGGACGCACGTACGGTCATATTGTGGAGATGCTGAAGGATTCCGGCCTCAAGGACCTGCGCATCGCCACCATGACCTACAAGCCGGATGCCTACAAATCCGATTTACCCATCCATTATATCGGATTCCCCATTCCCAACAAGTTCGTGGTGGGGCGCGGCCTCGACTACGACGGCTACGGACGCAACCTGCCGGACATCTACCAGTTGGATACTAGCGTTTAATGTTTTCAGATTATTCTTAAAAAAACAAAAAATATGACCAATATCGTACTATTTGGTGCCCCCGGCAGCGGCAAAGGCACACAGGCGAAACTGATTGCCGAGAAGTTCGGCTTCGACCATGTATCCACCGGCGACCTCTTCCGTTATGAGATCTCCCACAAGACCCCCCTCGGCCTCAAGGCCCAGGAAATCATCAACCGTGGCGACCTCTGTCCGGACGACATCACGCTCGGTATGCTCAACAACCATATCCAGAAGCACGCCGACAGCAAGGGTTTCATCTTCGACGGTGTGCCCCGCACCATCAAACAAGCCGAAATGCTGGATGACAAATCCCTTTTCCCGAACCTGAACATCGACATGGTGCTCTATCTCTATGTGGAGATGGAAGAAGTGGAAAAACGCATCCTGAAACGCGCTCAGCTTGAGAACCGCGCCGACGACACACCGGAGACCGTCAAATCCCGCGTGGCCAATTTCTTTGAGCAGACCATGCCGTTGGTGGATTATTATAAAAACCAAGGCAAACTGATCCAACTCAATGGCATGCAGGATATTGAGCATGTATTTGCCGATATTTGCACGACGATAGAAAACCGCTAATATGAACCCGTCCGCCAACAAACGCCGGATAGCCCTCCTCGGCTCCACCGGTTCAATGGGTGTGCAGTCGTTGGAGGTGATTGCGCAGCACCCTGACTGTCTGCAGTTGGAGGTGATTGCCGCCCATTCCAGCGCCGACCTGCTGATACAGCAGGCGAGAACTTACCAGCCCAACATCGTGGTGGTGGTGCAGGAAGCCGCCTACAAAATTGTCAAAGAAGCATTGGCTGACGAGGACATCAAGGTTTTCTGTGGCGAGCAGTCGTTGTGTGACGTGTGCGCGATGGAGTGTGTGGACATGGTGCTCTCCTGCATCGTGGGTGTGGCGGGCCTGCGCCCGATCTACCATGCCATCGACCATGGAAAACAGGTCGCGCTGGCCAACAAGGAGACCCTTGTGGTGGCCGGAGAGCTGATGACCCGACGGGCTGCCGAACAAAACATCGGCATCCTGCCCGTGGATTCGGAACATTCAGCCATTTTCCAATCGCTGGTCGGCGAGCATTACAATCCCGTCGAAAAACTGATCATCACCGCCTCCGGAGGCCCGTTCCGCGGTTGGAGTCGTGAGGCCCTGCAGAATGTCACACCCGAACAGGCCCTGAAACATCCCAACTGGAGCATGGGCCCGAAAATCACCATCGACAGCGCCTCCCTGATGAACAAAGGCCTGGAGGTGATTGAGGCCAAATGGCTGTTCAACGTGCCGTTGGACAACATCGAGGTGGTGGTGCATCCGCAGTCGGTGGTACACTCGCTGGTGCAGTTCCGCGACGGCTCCATCAAGGCACAGCTGGGCCTGCCCGACATGAAGCTGCCCATCCAATACGCCCTTACGTTCCCGTTGCGCTTGGAGAACCAGTTCCCGCGGTTGGATTTTGCCAACTACCCGCAGCTCACGTTTGAGAAGCCGGACCTGGAGGCGTTCCCTTGTCTTAGTATCGCGTACCAAGCTTCCCGCGAGGGCGGCTGTATGCCTTGCGTCATGAATGCCGCCAACGAGGTGGCCGTGCAGTGGTTTCTGCAGAAAAAGATCAGCTTCATGGACATCCCGAAGGTGATTGCCGGTGCCATGGAACGTGCCGAGCACACCACGCCGGCATCCGTGGACGAATACTTGGCCATTGACCGCGAGACCCGCCAGCGGCTTTTAACTGAAAATATGTAAGCAATGGACGGCATTGTAGTGAAATCAACGGGAAGTTGGTACAATGTCCGCGTGGACGACGGCCGGATAGTGGAATGCCGTCTGCGAGGCCAATTCCGCATCCACGGCATCAAGAGCACCAACCCCGTGGTGGTCGGCGACCATGTCTGTTTTGAGATGGAACCCGACGGCACGGGTACCATTTTGACCATCTCACCACGTAAGAATTACATCGAACGGAAGTCCACCAATCTCTCCAAAATCAGCCATATCATCGCCGCCAATATCGATCAGGCTTTCCTGTTAGTGACCTTGAAGCAACCCCGCACCTCGTTGGGCTTCATCGACCGCTTTTTGGTGGCCGCAGAAGGGTTTCGTATTCCTGTCTGCCTGGTTTTCAACAAGATGGATTTATATACGCCGGAGGAATTGGCTGTGGTGGAGGAACTCACTTTAATGTATGGCAGCATCGGTTACGGAACCTTGCGCACCTCTGCCGTCACGGGCGAAGACGTGGCACAGTTGCGTAATATGATGACGGACAAGGTGTCGTTGTTCAGCGGCCATTCCGGCACCGGCAAGAGTGCGCTGATCCGGCAGATAGACCCGTCGCTCGACATCCGTGTGGGCGAAATCTCGCGCCAGCACCAGAAGGGCAAGCACACGACCACCTTCGCCGAGATGTTTCCCGTGGCTGGCGGATACATGATGGACACGCCCGGCATCAAGGAATTTGGCCTTATCCAATATTCCAAGGAAGAGATCCGGGATTATTTCCCCGAAATACGCGCCTACAACAACCAGTGCCGCTTTGATGACTGCACGCATGTACACGAGCCCGACTGCGCAGTGATGAAGGCGGTGGAGCAAGGGCTCATAGCGGAGACCCGTTACCTGAACTACCTGGCCATTCTGGAAGACGACGACATGAAATTGGCCGACTGGAAGCTGGAGTGAGAAATTGGGCAATGATGTAGCAGTTGACCCATAAAAGCAAGAGAGCTTGTTCCCTACATCGCTTTTTTTCCCGTGGCACGGCAGTGCCGCAAGGTGCAAACTCCCCTTCTGAGAATCAGATTTGACGAATGAGCGAGAGCATAGGAAAGCTTTGCTTTACTATGCCGAGCGAAAAGGAAAAAGGCGAAGCCAATGGGTGGCCGCAGGCCGGGGTAGTTAATATAAGAGATTGGCCGTCAAGCCATCCTTGTGAAATTAAAGATTTGGAGATTTCCGCCAAATTGCCTTACGGTTATTGCGTGCATAGCCTGACAGTTCACTGCTTATTGGTAGATTATGGACAGGATGGTCCTTGATTCTGATGTCGTTAATGATGATTGTTTCTTTCACAAGGTATTCTGATGCTTTATATTACTACCCCGCCTTTCAGGCACCCCTTCTAAAAATAGAAGGGGAGTTTTAGGGTGTCCGCACGGCTGTGCAGACGATGATTTTACAATAGCTTCTCCGCCGGCAGTTCCAACTTCGAGAACGCGAACAGCCTCTTGCCCAAATCCTTCAGCGAGGCCCCGAGGTGATACACGGTGCCGTCGATGATTAGGAAACGGTCGTGGAAGTCCGTCCGCTCCTGTACCTCGACGGGCGGGTACTGCTGGTGGTGCCGCTCCAGGTCCAAGCGCAGTGTGTCCGAGATCTTCCTCGTCACGATCGTGGCGCGAACGTTCTCCTTCCTCTTTGACAGCATCAGCAATACGGATTCATCGATATAGTTGTCAATCAGCACAATGCTTTCCTTGGCGAACTTAATCAAATCCGAGGCAAACGTATAAGCATCGAAAATTTGTCCTTCGTAGAAAACTCCTTCAACGGGTGGCAGGGCCGTGCGCACGAAGAAATCGATTTTATCAGAATGTTCAGCCAACACCCGTTCATGTTCCATCAGTTGGTTCTCCATTTGAGACAAACGATAATTCACAGCATATCCTCGCAACAGGAATTTCTTCAAGGTGGTGTTGGCGCATGGTCGAAATTCAATTCCCCGCT
>JAIKYR010000110.1 GCA_024682995.1 Bacteroidales bacterium
TTCATCCCTTTGATAAAGCCCATCTCGATGATGCGCTTGCGGAAAGCACCATGGCCAGCCACGCGCACCACCACACCCTTTTCCCCTGTCTTTAAGTCAGATAACAGCATACGGTATAGTTTTTTTAGGATTGCAAAAATAGCAATCCGTCCGGTAACGGATCATCCCCATTTATGGGGATTTGCCATCGTTTCGCGCAAACAATTGGGGATAACTTTGGGAGAGACACGATTCATCGCGTCTCTATTGAAATCACGTGGTAAGATGTAGCTCGGCAACGTCTCCCAAACCGACAGTTATAAGGTTCAGTCCGTACTGCTCGCGGGCGTAGATTTCGTTTTGCAGCGGCTCGTCCCAAGGATGGAGGGCAAGAGCATATTTGGAATGATGCACGGTTATGATTTGTTTAGCGCCCAAATCAACGGCCTCCTCGCCCAAAAATGGAGGTAACGTATGGATAGGTGCCCACAGTTCATTATACTGTCCGTTTTCAAGAATGGCAAGGTCGATATTCGGGAATCTCTTCCCTATCTGCTTGAAATGCGGGCCATAGCCGCCGTCGCATCCGGCAAAAATGTTGCCATAAGGCGTCTGAAGGAGAAATGAAGCCCACAGCGTGTTGTTGCGTCGCATTGCCCGCCCGGAAAAATGCTGCGAGGGCAGGCAGACGATGCGCCACGACGTCCCTGCGTCAAAAACATCGTCCCAGTCCATCTCCACAATATGCGCGGGATCCACACCCCAGCGTTCCAGGTGCGAGCCCACACCCAGCGGGCACACCACTCTGTCCACACGGTCTTTCAGCCGTAAAATGGTCTTATAGTCCAGATGGTCGTAATGGTCATGGGTGATCATCAGATAGTCGATATGGTCAGGCATGTCCTCCGGCAGGTAGGCATCGGTACCTGAAAAGGGCTTGTTCACAAACGAGAAAGGAGCTGCTGTGCAGAATGTCGGATCCACCAGAACAGAGGTGCCGTGCAACGACAGCAGATACGAGGAATGCCCGAACCAAACGTAGAAGTCCCGATCGGCGGGCAAAGACTTCAGGTCGTGTTTCGCCATATTCAGAGGTTGTTCCGGTTTCAGGGCTATTTTTTTCTTTTTGAAAACATGTTTCCGAAGCACGCGGCGCATCTTCCGCCATGAGAACCGCAATTCAACATCATCCAGATTGCAAAAATGGCCGCGACGGAAATTCGGGGAGCGACTGATGCGTTGCTTCCGCTCGCCGGACGGGGCCTTGCCGAACCTCGGCAGATGCACGATGATAGGTCCCATCACCGCCAGGATAACAAGAAAAATAATAATAAGAGACAACACAAGAATAATCAGAGTACCGGTAATCATGAAACGCTAATTACGACATTAATTGCCTGTACAACGACAATAGGGCGGTTTTATTTTAAAGACAAGATTTTTTAAGATAACTATATAGAAATAGCAGAAATCGTATTTGGGCTTCAGGTGTAAAAGGAATTATAACTCATATTAACTACCCTACCCTTCGGGCACCCCCTTCTAAAATCAGAAGGGAAATTAGTTTTGTGCGGCACCATGATGCCTCAAGCAACATTAACAATGGAAAAAATGTCGTCATTATCCTCTAAAGCCAACATCCACACAACAACCAACACCAATTAAATTATTAATTATTAACTATTAATTATTAATTGTAGTTCGTCACAATCAACAAATTATTCCTCCCCCCACCACCAATCCATCCTTGTAGAGCACGACCGACTGGCCAGGGGTGACGCCCCAAACCGGTTCCTTAAAATGCAAGGTGGCTCTGCCTGTTTCGGCAAAGTCCTCAGGGAAAGCAATTTCAGCATCAGAGGCGGGCGACTTGTAGCGTATGCGAGCCTGAACCTGCGGAAACTCACGCAGCCATTCCACATCGCGAACGCGTATTTGTGATGCCTCCACTTCCGTCTGATACAGGTCGTTATAATCGCCGAGACATACCGTATTGGTCTCTGCATCGATGCGGGTGACGTATTTGGGCGTGCCGAAGGCCACACCCAGACCCTTGCGCTGGCCGATAGTGAAGTTGCAATAGCCTGAGTGCCGCCCGATGACCTTCCCATCGGCATCCACAAACCTGCCGGGCTTCACCTCGCAACCCTGCTGGGCCAGGAACGTGCGGTAGTCATTGTCGGGAATAAAGCATATCTCCTGCGACTCACTCTTTTTTGCCAACCTCTCAAAATGGTGATCCAAAGCCAGTTGCCTCACTTCCGGCTTGGTATATCCGCCCAGTGGGAAGATGGTCCGTTGCAGGTTCTCTTCGGTGAGCATCCACAGGAAATAGGTCTGGTCCTTGTGCGTGTCGGCAGCCGTATGGAGGTAGTAATGGTCACGGTGAGTGGCGATCTGTGCATAGTGGCCTGTGGCAATATAGTCGCAGCCAAGCTCGTCGGCGGCCTGCAGCAGCACGCCCCATTTGATGTGCGAGTTGCACAGCACACACGGGTTGGGCGTGCGTCCAAGACGGTATTCGCTGATGAAATTGCTGATCACATGATCCTTAAACAGCTGGCGAAAATCCAGAATATGGTGCTCCATGCCCAATGATTCGGCGAAATGTTTGGCTTCCATGATGCTCTCCACCGAGCAGCATCCCTTTTCCCGCGCAAGGCAGGATTCTTTGATATAGTCGAATGTGCGGAACGTGGCACCCACCAGTTCGTATCCCTGCTCCAACAGCAGAAGGGCCGACACACTACTGTCGATACCGCCGCTCATCGCCATTAATACACGTTTGCTCATAATAAAAAATGTATTGTAAACAATCCTTTGGAGAGAGGAAGGACCGTTCTAATTTGGACTTGCAAAAGTAGTTGAATTTTTCAATATAAATCAATTTGTATTCTACAATTTTCTTCAAATAAAAAATTCACCCATGATTGAGCGGGTGTCAGCAACTATCCATTGTCCGCACATCCGTGCGGGCATCTCCCCCCCTTCTGTTGCAGAAAGGGAGTTTGCCTTGTGCGGCACTAAGGTGCCACAGTCATGATAAGCAATGGGAAAATGTCGCCATAATCTTCTTGAGTTAAGATCTATATCATTGCCAAAATTTTTCTTATCTTTGCCGACATTATTATTATTAACAACAACATTAAAAAAACTAATTAACTTACAGTAAAATACCAAAAGAAACCAACTGCAATAAATCTATTGTCTTGTCCTGAAGACAGTTAGCGGATTCGTAAGAGCACGAGCGCACCTGAGATCTCTACTACCACCCACTGAACACGGTTGAATTTATTGTTAAGGTTAAAAAAAGATAATACACAACATCTGCACGAGAACAACGTTAGATTCCCTATCATGTATAACGCAAAATCATCTGGAAAAAACAACGCCAAAGCCTCAACTGGAGAGCGTTCACGATGGATCAAGCCCTTCTGGAGGGCCTATCTCATTCTGGCGGGCATTGTCGTCCTCATTTTCACCCTGATCTCACTCGGCTGGTTGGGGTACATGCCTTCCTTTACGGAACTGGAGAACCCATCCGCGAATCTGGCTACCGAGGTCATCTCGGAAGACGGCGTACTGCTGGGCACCTACTATCGGGAGAACCGCTCCAACTGCAAATACGCCGACCTGTCGAAGTCCCTTAAGGATGCACTGATCGCCACGGAGGACTCGCGTTTCTACAAACATTCCGGCGTGGACGTGAAAGCTCTATTCCGCGTGGCGGGCGGCGTGCTCACCTTCCACCGGCGTGGTGGCGGCAGCACCATCTCCCAACAGTTGGCCAAGAACCTCTTCCCTCGCGACCCGCACGCTGGCAAGCTGAAGCTCGTCTTCACAAAATTCAAAGAATGGGTGGTGGCCACCAAGCTGGAACGCGCCTACTCGAAGGACGAGATCCTGGCCATGTACTTCAACACCGTTGATTTTGGCAACAACGCTGTTGGCATCAAATCGGCCGCTCGCACCTACTTCGACAAAGAGCCCTCCGAAATCAACACGGAAGAAGCCGCCCTGCTGGTGGGTATGCTAAAAGCACCCACCAAATACAGTCCACGGCGCCATTATCAGGCCGCTATCAACCGCCGCAATGTGGTCCTCAGCCAGATGAAGAAATACAACTACCTGACCCAGGCACAGTTCGACTCCATCAAACAAATTCCTATCGACCTCTCCAACTTCAAATCCCAGGCCCATTACGCCGGCTTGGCCACCTATTTCCGGGAATATCTCCGCATCTTCCTGAAAGACTGGTGCGAAAAACATCCCAAGCAGGACGGCAGCCGCTACGACCTATACTGCGACGGTCTGAAAATATACACCACCATCAACTCCCGGATGCAGAAACATGCCGAGGATGCCGTGAAAGAGCATGTGTGCGACTATCTGCAGCCCATGTTTTTCAATCATTTCAAAGGGGTGAAAAACGCCCCGTTTGTCAACTTGTCCGAAGAGCAGACAAAACGAATTCTCTGGGCTGCGATACGGAAATCGGAGCGCTACGACCGGCTGAAAGACGCAGGCAAGAGTGACGAGGCTATCTGGCAGATTTTCAACCAGAAAGTGAAGATGAGCGTTTTTACCTACCAGGGACCGAAAGACACCGTGATGACCCCGCTGGACTCCATCCGTTACTACAAGTCCTTCCTGCAATGCGGCATGATGTGCGTGGAGGCCAACACCGGCCATGTGAAGGCTTACGTGGGCGGTACGAACTACGAATATTTCCAATTCGACCATGTCAAGCTGTCGCGTCGGCAAGTCGGGTCCACCTTCAAGCCCTACGTCTATACGGTGGCCATGATGAGTGGCGACTTCGACCCCTGCACGATGGTGCCGAACGTGCCGGTGACCATCGAGACGCCCGGCGGCTCGTGGACGCCCCGCAACTCAGGCGCGCACAAGGAGGGCCAGATGATGCCCTTGCGAGAGGCTCTCGCCTACTCGCTCAATCAGGTGTCGGCCTACCTGATGAAGCGTTACGGGCCGCACGCCGTGGTGGAGTTGGTGCGTGCCATGGGCATGACCTCCGAGATTCCGGAAGTGCCATCTATCTGCCTCGGTGCCTGCGAGTTATCCTTATACGAGCAGGTGGGTGCCATCAACTGTTTCCCCAACCAGGGCGTGTATGTGGAACCCATCTTCATCACCAAGATTTGCGACAAAGACGGCAACGTCATCTACAATAATGTTCCCAAGAGCAATGAGGCCATCGACCAGATCACCGCCTTCAAGACGGTGCGTCTGATGCAGGGCGTGGTGGACTTCGGTACGGGCGGGCGTCTGCGCAGCCAGTACAAGTTGGACTTCCCGCTGGCCGGCAAGACGGGCACCACCGACAACCAGTCCGACGGCTGGTTTGTGGGTTACACGCCGCTGCTGACCTGTGGTGTCTGGGTGGGATGCGAGGACCGTTCCGCACACTTCCGCAGCACTGCGTTAGGACAAGGCGCGCGCACGGCGTTGCCCGTGTTCGGCCTCTTCATGCAGAAGGTGTACGCGGATCCCCAGCTGCCCTACCATGCCATCGTCACCTCCGACACCAAATGGACCACACCGGGCTACAACTTCATCATCCCGGAGGCCTACATCGGCGACCCGTCGGGCTGCAACGAGGTAAAAATGGACTCGGTGATGACACTGGATTTTGATTAAGGGCGCGATCCCGAACTGAAATCCAAGTGGGGGACAATTTGTCCCCCTGTTTGAATGTTGGCTCCCGATGGGAAAAACCGCATGACCCAAGCCTCTACATTGGAAGGCGTTTTCCGTGTCATACAATCCATCCCTTCCAAAAAAGGTTCCCGATTATCTACTCCCTGCCAAAGATGTTGAAGTGAAAGAAATCGAGGGAATAATCAAAATAAAAATATATTGCCGCATTAGAGAAGGCAAGTGTGGGGAGGATGTGGATGCGGAGAGGCGATTTTGTATATTCTTGAATGAGAAAAATATATTTTCAATCGTCCCTCCTCCATAATTAACAAAAAGGAACATTAAGTCAAATCCTTTTCTAATCTTTCCATCTCTAGCAATACTTTATTTGTATCTTTTTTTTTCTTAAAACATCCATAAAAGTTCCAAAATATTACAGCAAACAATAATGCTATAACAAATAATGTGAGGCTAAGTATTTTAACAGCCGTGTTTTTTACAGTAATAGATTGAATGACAAATATCAATGTTGAAGTTGCAAAAGATGAAAAAAATAAAGCAAAATCTTTAAAAATGTTAGAGTAATCTTTTTCTTTTGACAAATCCTTTAAACGATCCCACTCAATATCACTGACAAACCTGCCAGGTTGAGTGACTTCTGCCTTAAACTTGTTTGAATCACCGATCTTAATATTACTTCTATTTGCCATCTTCAGTGCTATTATTATTTGTAGATGAAGGGGATTCTGCAAAATCGCCAGTAGGAGTTTCTTTAGACACAACACCTAACCTAATTGCACTTAAAAGCTTTATATTTCCACACTTGTTGCAAATCAAAACGACTGACGGTATAGAAAACGTCGTCTTTTCGTTTGGTCCACGATAAGAATCTACAGAATGAATATCCTTTTCTATAGTCCATTGAATTCCGCCACAAATTTCACATTTTAATTCTGGAAATTCATCTAATTTGGAAATTGCGATCTTTAATTGTTCGTCTGTAAATTGCATTCTATTTTTTTTGCAAAAATACATTTTTTTTGTATCGGAAGCAACAACTTCTCTTTTCCGTAAATTTTCCTATCTTTGCCACCCAAACAATCAACAACATAAACTTTAACGAATAATATACCGAAGCAACAGAAAAAATAAAAGATAAATAACATATTATAAAGCGTTTTCGCTGTACTTTGCTCACTTGAAGTTCCACAAATCAAGCATAATGTAGTAAGGCGGTAAACGCTCGCGAGAAATCGTGGGCTTTACTATACATTATGCAGGTCGTGGAACACCTAAGTGGGCATAGTTAAAGTTCCACGATTTTTTATGCCCACAACAAAAGAAAACACGAATCAAATCAAAAGCCGCCAACGAGTGGCTGACCATGGCGAGGTGTTCACTAATCCCCGCGAGGTGAATGCCATGCTCGACTTGGTGCGAGACGAGTCGTTCCGGCTCGACAGCCGCTTCCTTGAGCCGCCTGCGACGATATTATAATCTATCAGATTGCAGAAAAATAGACCTATCACTTTCTGTATTTGTGTACTCCTCCGTTAGTGTTATACAAATCTCGTGGTATTTGTTTGTAATAAATCACTAAAAAAGTTTTGCTCACTACAGAAAAACAATACATTCTGCTCAAAGAATATCAGTTTCGGATGCAACGGACTGACATTCCATATTGACGTGGCCAGGTGTGTCGATCCACTTCAGCGTAATCGTTAGAAAATGCGCGGTAATACGAATCACCTGGATAACTACTATCTGTCGATGTCCAAAAGCGGGCATAGGTGCCAGCAGGAACGAATAACGATCCATTGCAGCCGCCTGCCGGAATGACAGAAAAGCCCGTAGTGTTGTTCGCATACTGGCTCTGATTACCCGGACAGCACACCTCATTGGCATAGTTCCATTCCGTTTCAGAAGCCAACGCTTTGGCGACATTGGCGGTATTTCCTCCACACACATACTGGTTTTGGCTTCTGACATAATCCGTCAGTTGCGTCCATTCAGCATCACTGGGTACATGCCACCCGTTCGGACAGATGCCTTGCACACCAATCTGAGGATTGGAAGGAATCTCATTACCTGTGGCAGCACTAAAGTTGTACAAGTAACCACGCTGCGATAATGCGATGCCTGAGGACCAATAATCGAAATAAAGAGGACTATTGAGGCTTGAGCTTTCAGGAGGAATACCTTCACCATTAGGAATGCTTGTGCCATTAAAATAGTGTGTAGTTCGAATGTTTTCCTTCATCCAGCATTGTTGACCAATTTGCACTGTGTTATAAACATTTCCATCAAAGTCGGTGACCGTGGGTGTGCCAGGACAAGGATGGCCTTCAGCGAACCTCAAAACAATATTTTCTGAAGTATATTGGGTTTGATTCACATGTACGCTTGCCATTTCGCTGCCATTGACGGTCGCATATCCCACGTATTCCAGATGGTCGCCCGGGGAAAAAGGGTGGTTTGTGCTGCCTTTTGGAGTGTTTTGAGGATGAATGGTGGTCGTCAAGTATTGCGTTGTCGTATTATCGGAAATCGAGATGGCATTTACTCCGCCATCGCCGCAGTTCAGCATCTTTAACGAGACTGCATGCCCGTTCTGGCGAGCGGTCATTACGTATGTACCAGCTACGGATAACGATATGCGAAATTGATGTACACCAGGATGCGGAGATGCTATGTCTTTCGCCGCCACGATTTTTCCATGCACATCCATAATATCAACATGCACTCCACCTTTTTCCGGCACCGTCAGATTAACATCCGTGGTGCCATCAAAGGGATTTGGTATATTTTGAGACAGAGCAAAACCTTCTTTTTCAATATAATTGTCAATCCCCACACCATTCTGCATAGTCAAAACCGTATCAGGCCAATAAATCGTTTCCTGCCAGCTTCGAGTCAAATTAGTGATGATAACGCGATTAAGCTGCACATACTGGTTGTCCGCATCCTGTGCTGTAAACGTAAGGGTGACAGTTTGGGCAAATACCGCCGTAACGCCAATTAACGCCATCAACAAAAAGCAAATATATCTTTTCATTTTCTTTATTTTTTGTTTGTACTAATAAGATTTCCAACTATTAAAAACAGTTTCCGCCTTTCGTCACAAACACAAAAAAATCGTGAACTTCATTTGTTAGAGATCAAGGTTCGGGAAAACCTACAGTACAAACAAGAAAGCTCACGATTACACGCGAGCATTTCCACCTTTTTTGTACTGTTTGATAAAATTTCCCGATTTTGATCAATCCGAAAAAGCGAAAACGCATTAACTATATGGTTACTTCAAGCTACAATCTTCTTTATTACAATGATTTAAATTAATAAATTCGTTTATTGTACCCACCATAGATACACGGGCAAAAATATGAAAAAACATGAAATGCACAATAATTGCCAAAAATTTGTTTTTTTCGCCACGCCACCTCCACCCGCATCGGGCTGATGGATAGCACCGTACCGATAGAGGCGATGGTAAGCGGGTAGCACATCTCCGTAGGGGATGCATATCTGTAGCAAACAGATGCCATACGCGGGTTTCAAATCCCCGGAGGGGATTCATATTCAACGGGGAACAAAACATTGCCGTCTCCGATGTGCAACCCCTGACGGGGTTGTGGGATGCGGTCGGGAACGTCCGCGGCTACAGATATGGAAGCCCTAACGGGCTTGGAAGGAATGTGGGAACTATATCGGAACCGCCACGCCACCCCTACCCGCATCGTGATGGACAGCACCGTGCCAGCGGAGGCGATGTTAGGGAACTAACTTGTCGATAGACAAAAACTGGAACAAGCCAGTAAAATAAATACCCTTATCATCGCGATAGGGCATAATGTCATCCTTGACAATGACAATCTTCTGGAAAGAGTCATCTATCCGCTTCAACGAATTGAGTTCCTGTTCTCGTTTTTCATCGCTTGAGAGTTCGTATGCAGATTGGATGTAGTATTTTTCGTTTCCGTTGGTCGCGATGAAATCGACCTCATACTGCTTGTATTCCGATTTGCCGTCTTTCATAACCCGAAGTTCGAGAACACCAACATCAACCACATAACCGCGATGCAGAAGTTCATTGAAGATGACGTTTTCCATCAGATGATTCTGCTCCAACTGTCTGTAGTTCAGACGGGCGTTTCTCAATCCAACATCAACCGAATAGTATTTCTTAATATTCTCGTAGTACTTATTCCCTTTTATATTATATCTCTTAGCTTCGTTGAATAGGAATGCCTCTTCGAGATACCCAATGTATTTGGCGACTGTGTCATCGGTTATCTTGATTTTCCTGACACTTGCCAATGTATTGGTGATTCGTGTGGTGTTTGTCAACGACCCTACCGAGGAACACAAGGCATCGGCAATGGCCTCAAGTGCTTCCCGATTCTCCACATGATGTCTTTCCACCACATCATCAATATAGGTCTTCTTCCAAAGCCTTTGCAGATAGGACACCTTCTGCTCGTAGGTCGGCATCCTACGAAGCGCCGGAAGCCCCCCGTATGTGTAGTACTCTTTCCATAACTCATTGACAGATTCTTTCCGGTCTTGGCAAAACTCCTTGAAAGTAAATGGCATAATATTCACTTCATCACTGCGACCACGGAAAATCGTGATAATATCGTTGGATAGGAATTTGGAGTTGCTACCAGTGATATACACATCCACATTCGAACGGTTATTCAGCCCATTGACAATCTTTTCAAAGCCATCAACTTCCTGAATCTCATCCAAAAAGACGTAATAATGTTCGGTCTTCGATATAATTCGAGAATAGAGGTAATCTTTCAACATCTCTCTGTCAAGCAATTCTTGAGGCGTATCTTCATCTTCAATATCAAAGGAAATGTTGATGATATGGTCTTCCGGAACGCCTTGTGCGATGAGATAATCCTTAAAAATGTGGTTCAACAGGAAAGATTTGCCAGCACGACGAGGTCCGGTAATAGCTTTAATAAGGCCATTTCCCTTCCTGACAATCAAACGATTAAGATAGGTGTCTCTTTTTACGTATGTTTCCATAAAATCCTTTATTCGAAATCCACTGCAAAATTACAATAAATTTCGAAAACACAACATTTGCCAGAAAAGATTCAGTGCTTCCATCACCTACTCTGACATCCACCTCCACACCGTCGGCACCCGCATCGGGCTGAAAGACATCAACGTGCAATATGGTACCCCTAATAGGCTTGAACAGAGTACGGAAAAGAACAATCTCATCCTCAATACCTTATCTTAACCACCTTCTCGCTCCATACTGTCCTGCCGCCTTGGAGAATCCGCAGCATGTAAATTCCAGACGGATAGGCCTCCAGCGAAAGTCTCCGGTACTGGTCCAAAGTTGTCTCCTGCAACACCCGACCCGTAAGATCATACAGACGCACCATCCGAACTTCATCGGGATGAGATCTCCCCATCTCATGGCCTGTCATCTCTACCACCAATTCGTCACGAACCGGATTCGGGTAAACAGAGAACTGTTTAGCTATGGTGGGATTAGTACTCCTGCCTGATAAGATTTGCTGTGCGACCGACGACTTCAATCCTGCCTGATTCTCCGCCCGTACCAATACTATCGTATTCGGTATCTGCTGACAATCCAACGACAACTGCACCGAGGTAGCAAGTCCCAAATCCCGCCAAACAAGCCTATAGGTGTAATTACGCGGATTCGTATTTGCAACCATATATTCATAGCGTTTCACATTCGAGTGCGGGTCCTCGCTACGGGGCCACGACACTGTGACATTCTGCATACCCGAATTTCCCATTCGTGTGTTAACCTTTAGCAAATCCGTCATGGTGGGTGGTGTAAAATCCACTTTCACCCGTTTTTCTTCTAAGGTGGAGAATTTATTGGCGTTATCCAGAACAATGGATTTCACCTTGGCGGCAACACTGCCGGACAAGGACTGACAGCGCATCATGCAGGTGTCAGCCACACCAACCGTAATCCGTGTCTGGAGACCCCGGGAACCGTATACCCGCACATTATCCACATTCAACGTGGAGTTCTCGGTCGCAAAGGCCATGTGATTCGCTGGCCAAGGAGCGTATCCGAATGCACTGTCGTGTACGGAACCCAGAAAAGTGGCGTGCTTGAACAAAAGAATATCACCCGTGTTCCGATTCCAGACAATTCGGAATCTATAAGACTGTTGCAACGACAGATAGAGATTGTTTACAATTTCCAACAGACGTTCCACGCCATTTTCCATCTTAACGATTCGAATTGTGTGACCATCTCGGTCGAACCTCACCCCATACCCAGAAAAGGCCGTATTCGGAGCCGGCGGAGCATCACAGTGAAAATAGAAGGAGCCATCTGAGCCAGCCGTCCATGTCAAGTAGAAGTCGTACATGGAGACTTCGTGTGCCTGTCCGTTCAGGCGAGCTACTGCCAAGGTGTTCCCCATTTGGCTGGCATCCAATTTCAGCTGATGGTTCTCCACACGGCAATTCATAGCCACATTCCAAACCGTGGCGTCCAGGTCCGCGTCAAAGTTATCGCAAAGAAATCCGCAAATGGGATTTGCCATCCATACGCCGGCCTTATTTTCCATCACCTGATAAAAGCGATACCGAAGGCCCACATCGTCGGAATCCTGATAAGAGACGGTAAAATCCTCCGTCTGCCACGTATCATCAGCCAGCAATATCCGTGTGGTCGGGGCTGCATTATCCATCAGTGGCACTGCCTGGAAGCATCCCTGCCACCGTACCTCCCATCCTGCCGCCGTTGTGGCACAATCGGAGCGGAATTCTACCACCACATCTTCCCCGGGTACCACCACCCGGCCTGGCGAATGCGTGTTCCATCGGCGCACCAGAGGATCAAAGAGCGTACTGCCGGCATAAATCCAAAGGAAATCATAATTGGGTTCAAGGTCAAAGGTGGTGAAATCCAAAACAATACTATCCGCACCAACCACCTGAATGTGATACACCTTGCGCTCATCGTTGCCATAGTTGGCACCCGCCCCACCCGAATCCGTAAAAGAGCCACTGCTATCCGTAAGCAGCATCACATTCGGATTAGGGTTTATCAGCTTATAGTAATAGTTCCAATCCCAATAGGGACCTGGATCCGTATGCGTCTGGCTCGGGAAATGCTGATGGCCCCGAATCTGCGTACACGCCGCGCTCCCGCCCAGGCTATGCAATCCGGCATTCAGCACCGTACCATCATCCAACGTGTCGCGATAAAAAATCCTATGAGGACTTATATTGGGATAACGGACAGTGATGTTCCGGACCAAATCCGCGGAGGCCCGATACATCTGCGGCGTGAAAAAGCTCCACACATTCCCGTAGGCCTCATGTTCGATGCCTATGGTATAGCCGTTGGCACTACCGACATGCCAAGCCTTGTCCGCCTCACGCACCATTTGTGTGACCTGTCCGTCCAAGGAACGGACGACATAATGTGCGGACGCACGCGCATTACAATTGCCAAACCAGGCAATAGCCCCCGCATACGTACCTGACGTGTAGTGAATTGTCACATTGGAGATGGCCGTTCCTCCCCTGCCCGACGAATAATTGCAACTCGCCGCTGGATTCCAAATCGCCCCAGGATAATCTGTAGCCAAAACACCACCAACCGATTTCAAAGATTCTCCTGTAATCTCCTTTTTGGACAATTTATCCAGATATTCACCAAACAATCCTTTAAAGTCTACCGGATAGGCAGGGATTCCAAATCCATGGTAGATGGTATCAGATAGAAAAACATAAATTTCGTACAAGAAACAGTTCAAGGCGAAACGGCTCCATTGCATCTCCTGACAGCCCTTATGCAACGTATCCGGCATCGGCAACTCACATAATTCCAAGAAAATGGGAGCATACTGTTCCACTTTGGGCCCATAGCACCCGTACTGGTGCTGCAGTCGGGCGAAAGCACCCGCATATGCCAGCACAGCACATCGGTCATTCCGACGAATATCCTCTTCAGGCAGGCCTGACAAGGCGGACACCTTTTTCAAATTTTCCCGGAAAACACCCCTACCGTCCGCCGTCAGACCCATAACACTATATGTACGGGGAATGGACGTAGAATCCATCCCATCATCGTCATCACCCCTGTCACAGGAAAAGCGAGTGTATTGGAAAGCCACCGCCTCCAAAACACCCCTAGGTATAGAAGGATAGCATATATACGCTTCATCAAAAAATGAGTGCACCAATTTATAATCCGCTTCCAATTTCGCCCGAATCCGACTTTCCAATTGTGCTTCAAAACGCAGCCTCGACACCTCTTCCTGAGCCATCCCCACGGAAGAAAACAGACTGACCACAACTAATAATTTCCAACAAAATCTGTTCTTCATTTTCACCTCCTTGCTTATTTCGGCGACAAAGATAATACAAGGCAGACAGGTTTGTCAAGTGTTAGGATGTATTTTTAAGAATTATTATGATTAATAATTACACATTATTTACATTAAAAGCAAAAACAATAGTATTTTAGCAAATTTATTAACAATTAATTCTTAAATTCACTTTTAAGAATTAATTGTTAATTTTCGCTACTTTCTTTAGCATTGAGATTCTTCATGAAGGAAGATTCCAGGAAGGTGAAACGCTTCAGCGTGCGGCTGGAGAACATCATGAAAATAATGATGGCTATCGTAATAAGAACAATAACCCACTTGGTATACTTGAAGAATTTCACCAAGACGGTAAACACGAACATAGCGGCAATGATAAAACGCAGCAGCGTCCAAACTGTAATTACGATAATATTGCTTCGGTTCCGCTGCGACATCTCCGCATACAACTGTCTTGTTTTCACATTATTATAAACAATCCCATATAAAAACGGAAGCAAGAGCAGAATGGTGGAGATAGCGCAAAAGGAATTGAAAAGCCAACGCGGGAGGGTTTTCACCACCTCAATTTGTCGTATAAACGGGAAAAGATGATCAAAAAGCACAAAAAGCAAGGCCATACTCAACACCGTGAAAATCAACACTCTAGGGAGGGAATAGGTAATGATGCTCCCCCAGTTTTTATCGCCTGATTTGCGTCCAAGCAGTGAGTATTCGTCCAAGCGGGCTTTTTGAGCGGGTGACAGTTTACCATTCAGCCATTTATAACAAGGCGTGGCGGCTTTTATCCAGTATGGTGTTGTAAATGTGGTGATTACAGAAGCAGCTATAATAACCGGATAAATATGGCTGGGCATCACTTTGAGGGTGACACCGACCGAGGCCACGATGAAGGCGAACTCTCCGATTTGGGAGAGTGTGAAACCCGTTTTCAACGAATCCTCCAAAGAGGCACCCGCCAACATGGCCGCTGCCGAAGAGACAATCGCCTTAACCACCAGTGTGATAACCACCAAAGAAAGAATCAGTTTCCAATACTGGCCCAGCACTGCCGGATCAACCATCATACCCACAGACACAAAGAAGATCGCACCGAAAAGGTCTTTAATGCTACGGGTAAGTTGCACAATGCGCTCACTTTCTACCGTTTCCGATAGAATCGAGCCTATCACAAACGCACCCAAAGCCGACGAAAAGCCAACATTATTGGCAATAATCACCATACCGAAGCACAAACCGATGGAGATTATCAGAAGCGTTTCATCGTTAATATATTTTTTTGCCTTACGGAAGAACGTAGGAATCAGATAGATACCCACAACAAACCAGAGAATCAGGAAGAAGAGCAGTTTCAAAATGCTGTCCAGCATCTCCTTACCGGCAGCCTGTTTGCTGGCCGCCGCCGTGGAAAGCAGCACCATCATTACCACTGCCACAATATCCTGGATAATCAGCACCACCAGCGTAAGATCTACAAACGGCTCGTTTTTCAGCTTCATATCCTCGAAGGCTTTAATGATAATCGTGGTGGACGACATCGCCAGCATACCTCCCAAGAAAATGCTCTCCATCACGCCCCAATCCATCAGGAAACCCAACAGTATACCCACTGCTATCATCGAGATAATCTCAAGAAGGGCTGTCACAAAAGCCTTACTGCCAACGGAAAACAATTTTTTGAAGCTGAATTCCAAGCCAAGGGCGAAAAGGAGGAAGATGATACCGATTTCAGACCACACCTCCACTTCGGCAACATCCGCCACGGTGGGGAAAATATGCAGATGCGGGCCCACCAGAAAACCAGCCACGATATAGCCCAAAACAATCGGCTGCTTTAAGAGTTTGAAGATGACCGTCACGACACCGGCTGAAATCAGTATCAGTGCCAAGTCAGAAACAAGTCTCAGATTCTCAGACATATACTATTATTATCTTCCCTATTAAAACTGAATAATCATTTGTCCGACACATTTCCCGCGATTTGTCATCTGACAAATCCGGGTATTCTTGACCATCTTCGGCTGTGCGAACTCCTTATGGGAATGGCCACCCACAATCACATCGATGCCATCCACCTGTTCGGCGAGTTTGAAATCATTCATCGCATGTTCCTCCACGCCAAGATGTGACAGACAGACGATCAGGTCGCAGCCTTGACGGCGCAGTTCGGCTACCATCTTGCGGGCCGGCTCCACCGGATCATGATAGACCAAATCCTTGGCGATTTCCGGTGACACCAACGCCGAAACATCTACAGTCAGGCCGAAAATCCCAATTCTCATCCCACCGCGTTCCAGCACGACATAAGGTTTCACTACTTTCGCAAGTGCCTTGTTTTTAAAGTCATAGTTAGCACATACAGTGGCAAAGCAGGCTTTTTTCAAACGTTTGGCCAGTGCGGCGCATCCATTGTCAAACTCATGATTTCCCAACGTCACTGCATCGTAGCCCATATCATTCATCAGGTGCAGCTCAACATACCCCTTATAGAAGTTGAAATAGGGCGTGCCTTGGGAGAAGTCGCCGGCATCCACCAGCAGGACATTCGGATGCTGCTGCCGCACCTCGCGCACCAGAGCTTCACGCCGCAAGTAGCCACCCACATTGGTATCCGCCTTATACGTGTACGGTTCAATCTGACTGTGGGTGTCGTTGGTATGTAGAATGACCAATTCGCGATCCTGCGCATACAGACCGCCCACAAGCGTTAAAAGAATCAGAAGAAGGAATACACTATATTTTCTCATCTTATTTTAAATCAACGAAATCAAAACAAAGAGCCAATGGGCTGCGATACCGGCGCATAGGCCGCCGATAGTATGCGCCACGATGGCCTTGGATATCAGCTTACGATATCCCAGCGAATCCAACATAGCCGTATGGGTGCTGAGAAAGCCGCTCCAGCACATACCCATGGCGGTGAACACGGCGATAGCATTGTTGTCGATAATGCCCTGCGCTACGAATCTCGGCACCAAACCCAAGGCAGCCCCCACCGCACCAAGTGCCGTGATAGGGAACGAGATGAGTTCTGGATTCATAAAACCGAAGAGCCAGCGGAAGACAAAGCTGATTTTGTCCGCCGCCCAGGTGATTACAGGCACCCCTTCGTATGCGGAACCCGTATAAACGCCCCCTTCTCCAGGCCCGAACGTGAGCATCATCACGAGGGTGGAAATCACCAGTACGCCGGGGATGATGGCCACCCCAATACCGACACCGTCCTTGCCCCCGTCCAGAATGGAGTTCAGGAAACGCATGAAGGCAGAGCCCTCACTCTTGAAGGAAATCTGCTGCTCGTCTCCAGTCTCTTCCGCAACGGGGGTATCCATTTCCGGATAGGCCTTCAATATAGAACGCTGCATCAGGCGGGTGGAGATGATACTGCCGATAACAGCACCGCAGATTCCGACTAAGGAGCCCTTTCCATAACCCAGGCCCGTCATGAATGCCAGCACCACCAATCCCATCCCGAACGCCGTGCCGAAATTGGTCAGCGAAACCAGCTGGTATTTTTTGAAATAACGGCTGAAATTCTTGTCCTTAGAAAGGGTGATGATGGCGGGATTGTCGCTCAAAAACGTCATTACCGCGCCTAACGCGGCCACGCCGGGCAGGTTGTACAAAGGCTTCATGAAAGGACGCAGGATGTTCTCCATCAAACGAACCACGCCAAATTCTGCCAGCAACTTGCTGATGGCACCCATCAGAACACAGATTGCCATAATATAGAAAACCGTCTCTAACAGAAGGTGATAGGCCGTCTGCATGAAGGTATTGAGCATCATCGGCAACGTCATTTTATACGAAAGGCCGAAGAAAAAGCCGACAAACAGCACCAGGAACAGGAGTGCTTCCATGGAACGTTTGCTCGTGAAGCGCAAGGGATTCTTGAGCTTGAACATCTTCTCGATATGCGCAAACCACTTTTCTACGGTCTGGGCATACTGGAAGCTTTTCTTCCTACTTCGAGGTAAGATTTTCATTGTTTTTGAAGATATTTTAAAAAGTTAATATTCCAAGTAAGGCCCACATTGGCCGTCACGCCATGTTGTGTCGGCACGTCCGCGTCCGACTGATTGGTGGCGATGGGCTGGGCATAGTCCCGTGTGCAGAAATCCGCTGCAAACGCATGAATGCGGATATCGGGGCACGCCCTCGGACGGATCTCCACACCCAGCCCTCCGAAGAAATACTGCTGTCCAGGAAGAGCAAGGCAGTCCCACAACTCCTCCGTGTTACGGTAATGGAGAATCTCATCCCTGTCGAAATTCTGCTCATAACCGCCCTTCACAAAAAGATTGACATAATCGTTGAAATACACATTGGCACAACTGACAACAGCAAAATCCCGCATCAGCTGGCCCACATGGGTGGCATGATGAATCAGGTCCACATACAAGTCCCACTTCTTGAACTTGAGTTTGTTTCCCAAGGCAATGTAATTCATGAACTTGCCGCGCTCACGCTCAAACATATTGATGGAATACAGGGTCTGGAAGTGGCCGAAGTTGCCGGACCACATCAGGTTGTAGCTCATCAGCGAGTTCTGATAGAACGAGCCGTAATGGAGATATGGCGACGCGCCCACCTGTGCGATGATGGAGTGTTTGCCGTCGCGGGTGTGGTATGCGCCCGATGCCGCCAACTGGAAGCAGTAGAAATTGTCCCAATAATAGGTACAGAAGAGCACATCAATCGGGGCAGCGTCATATTCGAAACCACCTACC
>JAIKYR010000154.1 GCA_024682995.1 Bacteroidales bacterium
CGTTCAGCAGCTTGGTCTCCTCTGTCGTGTAGCCGTTGGCCTCGAAGGTGCCGCCGTGCGGGAAGAGGTTCATGTCGATGGGGTAGGGATAGGCCTTTTCGCACGGCTCGCCCGCGCGCTCTTTGGCCAGCTGGTTGACAGCCTTCATGCCCGTGCCCGTGATGGACTGGTAGGTGGAGACCACCACCCGTTTAATCTTGTATTTCCAGTGAAGCGGGGCTAAGGCCATCACCATCGCAATGGTCGAACAGTTGGGATTGGCAATGATTCTATCGTCCTTTTTTATAATGTCACCGTTGATTTCCGGCACCACCAGCGGGATGTTGGGATCACTGCGCCAGGCGGAAGAGTTGTCAATGACGTAGGTGCCGTTTTGGGCGAATAACGGCGCATATTGCAGCGACGGACCGCTGCCGGCGGAGAAAATGGCGATGTCAGGAACGGCGTTAATGGCATCTTCAACAGACATCACATTACACTCTTTTCCGGCGAAGGTCACCTTTTTGCCCACCGATTTGGCAGAAGCGGCAGGTAGGAATTCACATTGGCCGAATCCTCTTTCTTCTAATACTTTACGCATTTTACTGCCTACCAAACCTGTAGCACCAACTAAAGCGATTTTCATAATGTTTTAGGGTTTTATTGAAAATAATTAACAGTATATTTTTGTTACTATGCAAAAGTAGTATTTTTGTTTCTTGAAAAACAGATGTGTTATGAAAGAAATGAACAATGGAAATTGGATTACGTGCATGTTGTTCGGGTTGGTTTCAATGTTTGCTAATGATGGGTGGACACAAACAGAAACGGCTCGATATGATGTGGTGGTCAGCGAGGTGATGGCTGATCCGTCGCCCGTTGTCGGCCTGCCTGCGGTGGAATATCTGGAACTCCACAACAGGACATCCCATCCGTTCCAGTTGAAAGGATGGTCGTTGCAGGTCGGCACCTCCGTGAAGGAACTGCCGGAGTATGTGCTGGACAGCAAGGCGTTTGTGACGGTGATTGCCAAGAAAAACGAGGCGGCATGGTCTGCCGTATGCCCAAACTATATCGCCCTGTCCTCGTTGAGTGTTACGGATGCTGGCCAACAAATAATATTATATGATAATCGCAAGCGGGTGATTCATGCCGTTATTTTCCAAAAGGAATGGCATTCCGAGCCTATAAAGCGGGATGGGGGCTGGTCGTTAGAGATGAAGGACACGGATTTACCCTGCTGGGGGATAGATAATTGGGATTCTTCTGTGGATGAGTCTGGAGGGACGCCCGGGCGTGCCAACTCCATTCGGCAGTCGTTGGAAGATAAACGTCCGCCGGCGATGGAACGCATCACTATGCTTGACAGTCAGACTGTACGGGTGTTCTTTTCCGAGCCGGTTAGCATTTCGGATGGAGAAGCACTGTTTTCTATTCGTCCGGAACTTCCGATTGCGCAGGTTCGGGAGGTCCCTCCATTCTTTTCCGCCTTGGACGTTTCCGTGTCGTCACCGCCGCATTCTACAACTTTATATTATATAGAAGGCGGTTGCCGGATTCAGGATTGCGCAGGGAATCTGTTTACGGAGGGCGGTGGGCTGACCTTCGGACGGCCCGTCATGCCTGCGGTGGGTGATATTGTCATCAACGAGGTGCTCTCGCATCCGTTTGATGGGGCTGACGCCGACTTTGTTGAAGTCTTCAACAGGTCTTCGTATGTTATAGATTTAAAAGATGTTAAGATTGGCTCGGGTGGGGATACCATGCCATTAAAATCGGTTTTTGCCTCCGACGGATTCCAACTGATGCCGGGAGCCTATTGTGCGCTGTGCAAAAACCGACGACTAACGGAGCAGCAGTATTATTGCCGCAATCCGGTTGCACTTCATCCCTGTGATTCGATACCGGCGTTCGCCAATTCCAATGGGGTGGTTTTCCTGACCACGCGGTCTTTGCGCGTGCTAGAGCGGTTTGCCTACGATGAAAAGATGCACTTTTCGGGCCTGACATCCACGGAAGGGGTTAGTTTGGAGCGTGTTCACTCCGACCGGCCCACGCAAGATCCGGACAATTGGCATTCGGCATCTTCAACAGTTGGATTCGCCACTCCGGGATTCAAAAACTCGCAGGATGGTTCAGATGCAGAGTTTGATGCACTTGTCATTAGTCCGGAGGTGATTTCTCCCGACAATGACGGTTTTGAGGATTTTGCGGAAATACAGTTGACATTCGAGGATATGGAGAACCAGGTTTCCATCGAAGTTTATAATCATAAAGGTTTTTTAGTCAAGCAGTTGCTCAACAACGCTCCTTGTAGCCAGGAGGTAACGTGCCGATGGGAAGGGGAGGATGCGGCGGGTAATCCCGTACCGACGGGCATGTATGCCGTGGTCATGCGATGGTGGAACGCCCAAAGCCGACGCACACACTCTATCCGGAAGGTTGTTTCCGTATATCGACCGCACTGATCTTGTCCGTAACGTTTTTCTTATGCGCTCCGTTTCATGGCGGCGATAGAGAGGAAGAGGCCAAGGATCACGCTGCACAGAGCGGCGAAGAGCACTTGCATGTCCTGCGGCAGGCAGAAGGTGAGCGTATGAGCCGGAATCCAGAACAGAGGGATGGTCTTCTTGAAGACGAAGCCCCACTGCACGCCCCAGTCCATCTGGGTGATATACTGTTTGACAGGCATGGGTTTCACCAGTGCGGACACTCGTCCATCGTGGGCGGCAATGTGCATGTCGCAAATCTTATGCACGGTCATGAAAACAGGTGCGAACGCAGTGTTCATCATCACGCTGACGCAGAAGGCTCCGAGCAGCTTCAGTCCGGAGAACGGTTCGTTCATGGCTGCACTGATGCCACTGAATGCCTGATAGCGTTCCATAAATCCCGGTATTCCTATACGGAACACGCTCATAGCCAAGGCAATCCACATACCAAGAAGGCCCCAGACTATGAATTTAGGCAGCAAACCGAACCCTTTATGATAATATTGTCCGTTTTTGATACGGTTGCCGAGCATTTCCCCGAAAGTGGCTAAAATCCCAAATTTCAGGAAAGCCATCCACAACGGGAAGTTTTTGTTGCCGGCGCAATAGGCGTCATAAACGGCGTCAAACAGGAAAAAGGGTGCAAGGAACACCACCACAATGGCGATGACAATGAAATCACTTTTTTTCATAAAGCGTTAAATGTCTGATGGTTTAGAATTTGGATATGCAAAATTTACAGGCTCCATTCGGCTCCGTCCTTCGTGTCTTTGACAGTGATGCCAGCCTCTTTGAGTTCATCCCGGATTTTGTCGGAGATGGCCCAGTTCTTGTTGGCCTTGGCATCCTGACGGATGGAGAGCACGAGGTCCATCACCTTATTCATAGCCTCGCTGTACTTGTCGGCCACGTTGGCGGTTTCCGGTTTCATGCCCAGAATGTCGAAGAAGAAGGTGCGGTAGGTCTGGGCCAGGAGGGCGATGTCCTCAGCTGTCAGCGCCATGTGCCCGTCCTTGACGGCATTGATGATGCGGGCGGCTTCGAAGAGCTCGGCGATGACCTTGGGCGTGTTGAAGTCGTCGTTCATGGCCTCGTAGCAGCGCTCCACCCATTCGGCAATGTTCTCGTCAGATTTGTCGGAGGCTTTGAGTTTGTCGAGATGCCGTTCGGCGGCATACAGCTTCTCCATGCCTTTCTCGGCGGATTGGAGCGCCTCGTTGCTGAAATCGACTGTGCCGCGGTAATGGGCCTGGAGGACAAAATAACGGATGGTCATCGGGGAATAGGCTTGCGTGAGCATCGGGTGTGAGCCAGTGAAGAACTCGTTAAGCGTGATGAAGTTGCCCAGCGACTTGCCCATCTTTTGGCCGTTGATGGTGATCATGTTGTTATGCATCCAGTAGCGTACGGAGCTTTTGCCGTTGGCCACGGTGCTCTGGCACACCTCGGATTCGTGGTGCGGGAACAGCAGGTCCATGCCGCCGCCGTGGATATCGAATTGCTCACCCAAGTATTTGGTGCTCATAGCTGTACATTCGATATGCCAGCCAGGGAAGCCCACGCTCCATGGCGAGTTCCAGCGCATAATATGCTCGGGCGCGGCTTTCTTCCAAAGGGCGAAGTCGGCGGGGTTGCGCTTCTCGCTCTGGCCGTCCAGCTCGCGGGTGTTGGCGATCAACTCGCTCAGCACGCGGCCCGAGAGCTTGCCGTAGCCGAAAGCCTTGTCGAACTTCTCCACGTCGAAATAGACGGAACCTTCCGACACGTAGGCATAGCCCTTGTCAAGGATTTTCTGCACCATCTCAATCTGTTCGATGATATGCCCGGAAGCGCGCGGCTCGATGGAAGGCCCTTTCACGTTGAGAGCTTCCATGGCATGATGGTAGCTGTCCATATAATATTGCGCAACCTCCATAGGTTCAAGCTCTTCCAAACGTGCTTTCTTGGCGATTTTGTCCTCGCCTTCGTCAGCATCGTGTTCCAGATGGCCCACGTCGGTGATATTGCGCACGTAGCGAACCTTGTATCCGATGTGGGTGAGATAGCGGAAAACGATGTCGAAGGTTACCGCCGGGCGGGCATGGCCCAGATGGGGTTCGCCGTAAACGGTCGGACCGCAGACATACAGGCCCACATGGTCGGGAACAATGGGTTTCAGAAGTTCTTTACGCTTTGATAAAGTATTGAACAATAAAACTTTGCCTTTGTTGTCAGTTGGATTCATATAATTGTTGGATTTGATTCTTAATTCGGGTGCAAAGGTACGGAAAAATGTTGAGAATTGATTATTTTTGCGGCCAGAATAAGCATTTGTTTTAAATATAAATTATTGTCTTGAAAAAATCGGAAAAGATGCCATATACTGAACCCGAAATCCAACAAATCGTCGCTGCCCAGCGCAAGTTTTTCCGC
>JAIKYR010000171.1 GCA_024682995.1 Bacteroidales bacterium
TGGTCGCGGCTCGATATTGAAGGCTTCGGTCCCGGTGCCGATGCCCCGTCGCAGGACACGCTCAACGCGGGCAACTACAACGGCGCGTGCTGGATCCCCGCCGAGACGGACGTCTCCATCCGCCCGGGCTGGTTCTGGCGCGAGAGCGAGCACCCGAAGAGCGTGCAGGAGCTGCTGAGGATCTATTATAACAGCGTGGGGCGCAATTCGTTACTGCTGCTCAACGTGCCGCCCGACAATCGCGGTCTCATCCCCGCCGAGGACTCCCTCCGCCTCATGGAGTTCCGCGCTGCGTTAGATAGTATCTTTGCACACGATTTGGCGAAAAGGGGCATGATTACGGTTTCCAATACCCGACCTGTTCGTCTAAAACGAAATCCTTTTGTTTTTTACTGTGAGAACAGTGTGCCGGAATGTTATAATCTTATAGATAGTAATTATGACAACTATTGGTCCACCGATGACAATGTGCGTTCCGCTTGGATAGAGTTCTGTTTTAGCAAGCCGCAGACCTTCAACCGCGTGCTTTTACAAGAGTACATTCCTCTCGGTCAGCGGGTGGAGAAGTTCCATGTTGAGGTGGAAGACGAGGACGGCAACTGGCGCACTATCGCCGAGGAGACCACCATCGGATACAAGCGCATTGTTCTCACCGAGACCGTCACCACCCAAAAGGTGCGCATCGTCATCGACCAATCGCGCGCCTGTATTGTGATGAATAGGGTAGGGTTGTTCTTGGATACAATTATGAATTGAGAATTGATAATGGCAATAATATAGAAATTGCTCATAATTACATGCCATCGCTAATCAGCCTCGTGGAACCTTGGTGCCGCACGAGACCCATTCCCCTTCTGTTTCAGAAGGGGTGGCCGTAGGCCAGGGTAGTAATATGAAAGATTATTCCTTAATGGATTCTCCTCGTGTCTTTCACTAAGGTATTCTGATGTTATATTTTACTACCCCGCCTTTCAGGCACCCCTTCTTAAAATAGAAGGGGAGTTTTTGGGTGCCCCGACAGCTAATAGCCAATAGCTAAAGGCTGATAGCTACTCCCCCGTCTTTTGCTCTGCCTCCCCCTTTTTCTTCTTCGGCAGTCGGCCGGCCTTCTTCAGCGCGGTGGACAAAATCCATTCAATTTGCCCGTTCGCGCTGCGGAATTCGTCCGCAGCCCATCGCTCGATGGCCTCGTATATCTCCGCATCCACCCGTAGGGCGAAATTTTTTTTCATAGCGGTCAATGTTTCCACGTTCTGTAGAGACGCGCCATGGTGCGTCTCTACAGAACGGGATTCCTCTGATTATTGGTATAACGTTCCTGTGTTGATGACTGGCGAGGCGGATTCGTCGGCGCAGAGCACCACCAAGAGGTTGGAGACCATGGCGGCCTTGCGTTCCTCGTCGAGTTCCACGATCTTGTCCTCTGACAGTTTCTTGAGAGCCAAATCCACCATGCTGACGGCCCCTTCCACAATCTTTTCGCGGGCGGAAATGATGGCATCGGCTTGCTGGCGGCGCAGCATCACGCTGGCGATTTCGGCGGCGTAGGCCAGGTAGTTGATGCGTGCCTCTACCACTTCAATGCCGGCGATTTCCAGATGCTTACGCAATTCTGCCTCCAACCGGTCGTTGATTTCCTCGCCACCCGAACGCAGGGTCACTTCCTCATCGTTGCGGTCGATATTGTCGTAGGCGTATAGGCCCGCAAGTTTGCGCAACGCGGCGTCGCTCTGCACCCGCACAAACGGATCGAAGTTCTTGGAGGTCGAGATGGCGTTTTCGGAAACCTTGAAGTCGGAATCTATCTCAAAGCAGGCCTTGTAGGTGTCGCTGATTTTCCACACCAGGACGAGGCCGATCATGATGGGGTTGCCGTTCTTGTCGTTCACCTTGATGGGCTCCACGTCCATGTTCTTCGCCCGCAGGGAGATTTTCTCTTTGCTGTAGAGCGGGTTGACCCAGAAGAATCCGTTCTGCTTCACCGTGCCGGAGTACTTGCCGAAGAAGGTGAGCACCCGCGACTCGTTGGGCTGCACGGTGATGAATCCCGCGAGATGCAGGATGTAGGTGAAGAGCAATACTACGCCGGTTATGATGGGCAGCAGGATCCACGGTGTAGGCTCACCTTCCGCATCCAGCATGCAGTCGAATTTTGCGAACCGAATCACAATCCAGATGAAGAAAACCAGCAACGCTATGTTGATGAAAAGGTGCAGGAAGCCATTGTTTCCTGCGGTCATGGTTTTGTTGAATTCCTTGGATTCCATAATGTTATGTGTTTTTGAGGTGATTAAAATAATATCAAAATAATATCACCGCAAAAATACACTTTTTTTAATACAATGGCATTATGGGATTAATTTTTTTATTTTTGCATCGTTTTTGGCTATTGAGAGAAGAAAATTAACAATTAACAATTAATAGTTAATGGTTAATAGTGAAATTTGACTAGGAACTTTCTTATTTTCAACATTATAAATATTATTAACCCTGTATGAAAATCGCTTTTTTTGCTGCAGTTCCCGATGAGGTTGGTGTTTTTGCTGACCACGTTAATTTCACGGGTATCGGACGCGAGAACGCCACCCGCGCTATGATCAAGTTTATGGAAAAACACAAGGATGAGGATTTTACGATGCTCAACATCGGCTCTGTGGGCTCGCATGACAAGCCGGTGGGCACTATATTGAGTATTGGTGAGATTCTGTCCGGCAGTTCCTCGTTTAATGAGGAGAAGATGCTCCCTTCACGCTTTGATGTCAAGGCGGATGCACAAGTGCCGACGGCGACGTTGTACTCCTCCGATTGTTTCGTGTCTCCGGAAGTTTTCACTGACGCTTATCTTGCCGCCACTAAATCCAAGGTTGACTGCTTCGACATGGAGTCATCAGTTTTGGTCTCTTTTGCGCACGAGTATGACAAAAAATATGTGTCTTATAAGATTGTGTCCGACAATTTGGACGTGGATATTGAGGTGTGGAAGCAGCGTGTGCAGGATTTGTCGAAAGTTTTAGTTGCTCATATTCAGCAAGTTTTGGGTGAATTGGGCCAAAATGAGAAAATTGAAATTTTAAAATAGGGATTATTAAGAAAAAAGTGTATTTTTGCACCCTCAAAAGGAGGAAAGATGGCCGAGTGGTCGAAGGCGCACGCCTGGAGAGCGTGTAACCGCCAAAAGCGGTTCCTGGGTTCGAATCCCAGTCTTTCCGCAACGCGTTGAGAAACCTGATCTGTTAGCTCAGTTGGTTTAGAGCGCTTGCTTGACAGGCAAGAGGTCACAAGTTCAAATCTTGTACAGATCACATGGAATGGCACCCGCAGACATGCGGGTGTTTTTTTTGTTTAAAAAAGCAATGATATAGAAGTTGACCTGATGCTTGTGTGTGGTTGGTCAGATCAAACTTGTTACAGCCAAGTTCTTTATTTATAAGCAGATTCTTGTAATTTCTGTTGCCCGCACCTGCGTGCGGGCGCCCTAAAACTCCCCTTCTATTTTTAGAAGGGGTGCCCGAAGGGCGGGGTAGTAATATAAAGCATCAGAATACCTTGTGAAGACATGATGAGAATCCATAAGAAATGATCTCTCATATTAACTACCCTGGCCTGCGGCCACCCATTGGCTGTGCCTTTTCTTCTTCGCTCGGCATAGTTAATTTCACAAGGATGGCCTGGCGGCCAGTCTCTCATATTAACTACCCCGGCCTGCGGCCACCCCTTCTGATTTTCAGAAGGGGAATTGGTTTCGTGCGGCACCAAGGTGCCGCGAAGGTGATAAACAATACCCAAAGACCAATATCCAAAACCCAATTCCCTCAACAGCCAATTGCCAACAGCTAACGGCTAATAGCCAATAGCCAACGGCCATTTATCAGCACTTGGTCACTTTTTCCTTGAAAAGCAAGTACCCTTTTTCGTTGAAGCGGTAATGGATAGGGGCGTGTGCGTTCTTCTTCCCTTTTTCGCCGGTATGGACGGGTGACAACATTCCTGATGCGAGGAATTTCTTCTGGAAATTGCGGCGGTCGAACTCGCGGTTGAAGATGTCGGTGTAGAGGCGTTGCATTTCCGGCAGGGTGAAGGTGTCATCTAAAAGCATGAAAGCCACGGGGTCGCGGATGATGCCGATGCGAAGCATGAAGATTGCCTTTTGGAAGATGTCGGCATGGTCGAAGGCCATCGGGGGCATCTCCACAATGGGGAACCATTGGCAGTCGTCAGCGTCGTCGCCCGCCGTGGCGCTTCCCATCTGGTTGGGACGGACTATGGAGGCGAACGCGATGGTGATGGTGCGCCCGCGCGGGTCGCGGTCCAGGGCGCTGAACGATCCGATTTCGATCAAGTACTTGGGCGTGAGGCCGGTCTCCTCCTTCAGCTCGCGCCGGGCAGCCTCCTCTAAGGTCTCATGCTCATCCAAGAATCCCCCGGGAAAGGCCCAGCAGTCCTTGAACGGCGGCCTGCCCCGACGGACAAGCAGCACCTGGAGGTGCGCTCCGTCGAAACTGAACACCACGTTGTCAACGGTCACCGCGGGCCGCCAGTAGTCGTATGTGAATCTGTCTTTCTCTCCCATGAATACAGGATGGGTTTTCCGATTGAGATAATCGGTGGTTTTGCAATGGCAAAGATAGTCAAAAAAAACGATACGCACAATGTTGTTAACTAAAATTCCAAAAAAATGCAATAAAATTGCTGATTTTTTTTATTGGGGGGATGTCTTTTTATAAAAAAAAGTATATTTGTACCCTCAAATCAGGGTGGGATGAGTAACTTTTTAAACCGGTCGATAACCTACATTATTGGGCGCTAACAGATAATGGCGCCCTTCAGTCCGTTTTTTTCCGTATTTTAATATGGTTTCCCGTTTTGCATTGGCAAAGCGGTTTTTGGATACCGGAAGGTCGGCTTCTTTTTTGTTGTTGAAGTGGGGAACTAAGAAATTAAGAAGTTAAGAAACTAAGAGGTTGAGGAAACTCATAGTCCACCCCCCCCTATTCACTATTAATTATTAATTGTTAATTGTTAATTATTAATTGTTTCGTTCCCTTTCCTCAAAAAAAACCAACATTATTAACATGGTCGTTTTGTAAGAAAATATTTTTATAGTTTTGCAATGTTTTTTACATAATGCGGGAAGATATAATTCAATCAATAATTAAACACATTATATTATGAAAAAACTTGTACTTTTTGTTTTATCGGTGATGATGATGTTGCCGGTAATGGTGAACGCCCAGTTCACAGCGACTTTCGGAACGGGCACGTCATCCACCACTACGGGTGGTGCTGCCGGTGCGCCTATGAGTTATGGCGGTGCCTATTCCTGGTGCCAGCAGATCTATCGGGCTGCGGAGTTCACGGCCGCAGGAGTGCCTGCGGGTGCTGTCATCACCGCGATTGAGTTCTACAACGCGACAGGTGCCACCACCATGTCAGACCTTCGGACGTACATGGGTCCCCGCAGCACGGACTATTTTTCCGGCACTTCAGACTGGGCCCCGTACAGCACGCTGACCTTGGTGGACTCGGGTGACTGGGTGACCACGGGAACTGGCTGGTTTTCCATCCAGCTGGACCAGCCTTACGTATGGGACGGCACGAGTAATCTCGTGGTGGGTGTCTCATTCCGGGGAGCCCACAGTGACTATTCCACCAACAATCCCAATTGCGGATACCAATATACGACACAATCAGGGAATTCCCATATCCGTCGTTATAGCACAACTTTAAGTTCGTGCGATCCCATGAGTACGGCAGCGGCGAACTCAGTCAGTTCTGCCCGCCCCAACCTGCGAATCACGTATCTCGTCTCCAACTGTCCGAGTTTGACGCCTACGGTGGCCAACATCGGACCCTACTCCGCCGACTTGAACTGGATGAACTACAACCAGTCGGCATTCAGCTTTGATTTGGTGTATGGCGAAGCCAGCACCTTCGATACGCTTACGAGTACTATCATTACAAATATTACCGACACATTCTATAGTCTTACGGGCCTTACTTCTTCCACCGCATATAAGGCCTGTATAAAATCGCATTGTTCGACGGAGAGTGGTACATGGTCAGCACCGAGGAATTTCTCCACGTTAGAGGCTTGTCCCAAACCGACGCAAGTGACGATTAGTTCAGTGGGTGCATACGATGCGACGGTGACGTGGACTCCCGGTTTCAATGAGACCTCTTGGGAGTTGGTGTGTGTGCCGCACGGCACGTCCATGAGTGCGGGTACCCCGGACTATCCCACATCCACCACGTATCAGATAACGAACCTTACGCCAGCCACCTCGTATGACGTGTACGTGCGGGCCGACTGTGGCACCGGCGAGTATAGCTACTGGACCGCCGCCACGACATTTGCCACCTCCTGTGTGCCGTTGACCACGCTGCCCTTCACGGAGAATTTCGACTCCTATACGGGTTCCACCTCCACGAGTGTGAGTGTGAACAACCTGCCGAACTGCTGGGCGCATATCAACAACGGGACTTCTTCCAGTTATACCGGCTATCCAGCCATCTACAACAGCTCCTCGTATGCTGCCTCCGGCACCAATGCCATGCGGTTCTACGTCTATACCTCCACGGCATACGATGACCAGATAGCCATCCTGCCGTCCATTGATCCGATTGCCTACCCGATGAACACGTTACAGCTTTCGTTTGACGCTCGGAGTTACAGCTCTTCTTATACCTTTACCATTGTAGTGGGTGTCATGTCGAATCCGACGGATGTGACCACTTTCGTACCCGTTGGCACCATCACAACGAGTACAGGTGCATACGAGAATTTCGAAATCCCATTCTCCCAATATACAGGTAGCGGAACCTTTATTGCCGTAAGGGCTCCGAAACCGAGCTCCAGTTACAACTGGGGTTTGATTGACAATATCATGGTGGATTTGGCTCCCAATTGTACGAGACCTTCCCATGTTGTGTTAGGAGGCATTACCACCACCTCGGTGACGGTGGATTGGACCCCGACGGATTCTGAGACAGCATGGGAGGTGGCCGTTGTGCCGCAAGGCCAGAGTTTGGCCAATGCCACGCCGGAGCAGGCATACACCCATCCGTACACGGTCAGCAACCTTAACGATGACACACAATATAATGTATATGTACGTGGCGTGTGTCCGACTTCCGGATACAGCAGCTGGACATCGGCGGTATCGTTCAGAACGGACCCGTTCTGCACGCCGCCTACCAATGTGAGTGTTTCGCAGATTAGAGGTACCTCCGCCTTGGTGACATGGAACTCCGCCTTAGTAGGGGCCGACAGCTACACGGTGGAATACTCCGAACATGGCATGAACAACTGGGTGCCGACTACCGTCAGCGCCACGCAATACATGATTTCGGGCCTTATGCCGCAAACCAGCTATGATGTGATGGTCTATTCCAACTGCCAGTTGGGCGACGCCGACACCGTGAGCAAGACATTCATGACGGGATGTATTTCTGGCGGAGAAATCTCCATTGGCAACGGCACAATGACAAACGAATACATACCTTCTTATAGTTATTATGAAGATGGATATTCACAACAGATTTATCTGGCCTCTGAGTTGGGTGGTGCCACTACATTGAATTCCATTGCTTTCCAATTGCAAGCGTTAGCGCAGCAGAGATCCTATACCATTTATTTGATGCACACCACCGCCACCTCTTTGTCATCCGGCTGGATTCCCACCACCGGTGCCCAGCAGGTGTTCTCCGGTGCACAGACACTGGTTCAGGGCTGGAATACCTTCAATTTCACCACGCCGTTCCAATATAACGGTATCGATAACCTTCTGGTGATCGTGTTGGATGCAACAGGTTCCTACGTTGAAGGAAACTACTGGTACACCCATAGTGCCACAGCTGGTGCCCGATATGTGTATGAAGATGGAACAATCTATACGTTGACTCCTCCATCGGATCCGGGAGAGTTGTTGAATGAGCGCAACAATGTCAAATTCGGTGGTGCTTGTGACAATACTATCACATGTGCGGCCCCCAATGCGTATGTTGCAGACGTTACGGAATCGAGTGTTACGGTAGATTGGGCTCCTGGCAACACGGAGAGTTCCTGGCAGATGGAATACAGCACCGATGGCACCAACTGGACCCCGGAAGGTTCGGTGACAGCTCCTCACACCCTGACATCTTTGAATGCCAACACGGATTATTCCATCCGCTTGCGTTCAGATTGCAGCGGATCCTATAGTGACTGGACGATGGTGCACGCTCATACGCCTTGTGCAGCGGCGAACATCCCCTTGACGGAGAGCTTCGACAATGCTACCGGTTCCGGTGCCGGCAACATGGTTGCGTGCTGGTCAACCCTCACCAACTCTGCTACAGCCTATCCGTACACATCCACTTCATATCACCATTCCGGCAATTATTCCGTCTATTTCTACGGAACCGGCACAACCCATTCCTATCTTGTGTCGCCGCGTTTGGACGATGCCGTATCAATGAACAACCTGCAGGTGAGCTTCTGGGCTTACAAGACTTCCGCCAACTATTATATCCAGGTGGGTGTGATGACAGACCCGAACGATCCCAACACCTTTGTTCAGGTAGGATCCAATTCGTCGCCGTCCGCCACCTCCTCGTGGGAGTTGCTTGATGTGAACACAACACTTTATACAGGTCAGGGCAAGTACATTGCCTTCCGCATTCCTGAAAATATCTCTAACGGTATGTATATCGATGATATAAATATTGATATTGTCCCGAACTGTATTCATGTTGACAATCTGCATACCACCAGTGTGGACTCCACCAATGCCACGATTTCATGGACCGCTGGCGGCAGTGAATCCTATTGGGATTTGTATATCATGGAAGGAATCGGTGCGGTGGATCTTGACACCGTGGTTCCGATTTCTGTGTCGGAGACGACGTATGTGGCCACGGGCCTGCATCCGGGAACAGTTCATACGGTGTATGTTCGTTCCAACTGCGGTAGCGAGTACAGTTTGTGGATGAGTTGTAATTTCCAAACCACACAGACACCGGGCCAGATGCCCTATTTCTGCGATTTCGAGGATGGACACGACCAGTTCGGCTTTGCGAACGGTACGGCGACCAACCAGTGGCACGTGGGCACGGGTGCCAACTACGGCGGCACGCATGCCTTATACATCTCCAACGACAACGGTGCCAGCAACAGCTACACCATTACCAGCTCGTCTGATGTATGGGCTTATCGCGATATCTACTTCCCGGCTTGTCCGGATGGATACAATTTTAGTTTCGATTGGCACAGCTATGGTGAAAGTTGCTGCGACTATATGAAGGTGTATTTGGGCGACCCGATGACCCCGACAGCGGGCAGCTCCACGCAACCTTCCGGTTCTACTGTGATGAATCCGAATGTCAACAGTTCATACGCGGATCGTTTCAACCTCAAATCGGCTTATCAGACATTTACCTATACGATACCGGGCATGACGGTGGGCGCTATCAAACGTTTGTACTTCCACTGGCATAATGACGGCAGTGTGGGCACCATGCCGCCCGCAGCAGTGGACAACATCAGCATCTCGCCCATTTACTGTACGGCTCCGAGCAACATTGCCGTCAGCAATGTCTCAGCTTATGGTGCTGATGTGACGTGGACCACTCCCGCAACGATCACCAACTGCGTGATCTATTATAAGGCAGATGCCGATGCCGCCTGGACAATCGACAACAACGCCACTTCGCCCTATACCATTACCGGTCTGAACCCGAGTATGCATTATATGGTGCGTGTGGCTTCTGACTGCGGTGACGGCGAACATGTGAGCCCGTTTGTCACGACAGACTTCATCACCAGCTGTGTGCCGATGACAACCATTCCCTATTCTGAGAATTTTGATAACTATACCGGTACAACATCCACATCCACCAATGTGTTACCAGCTTGCTGGTCCCGTTTGAACGGTGGAACATCCTATACGGGCCTGCCCACCATTTACAACTCCTCCTCAGCTGCAAACAGCGGCCCCAACTGCCTCTACTTCTACACTTATACTACATCAGGAACGTATGCAGACCAGTATGCCATTCTTCCGGAAATAGATGTGACAACCATCCCATTGAACACTTTGCAGATTTCCATGTCCGCAAAACCGTACAGTACTTCCTATCCTTTTGTGATTCAAGTGGGTGTGATGACGGATCCGACACAGGCCAGCACATTCCAGTTGGTACAAACCATCAGTGTGACGGGCTCTGCCCATCAGCAGGAAGAGGCTTACTTCAGCAATTATACTGGCAACGGCAGTTATATTGCCCTCAAGGTGGCCAAACCCTCTTCTGGCTATAACTATGGCTATATTGACGATGTTGTCGTGAGTTTGATCCCGGACTGCTCCCCGGTCACCAATCTGACAGTGAGCCAGATTGCGGGAACCTCTGCATTGCTGTCGTGGGATGCCGGTCATTTTGGCACAGTTGCCTCATACATAGTGGAATATACCGAACATGGCACGAACAACTGGACTCCTGCCACTAGCAGTGCGACAATTACCTCGTTCATGTTAGGCGGTCTGGATCCGAACACCAGTTATGATGTCCGGGTGAAGACCACCTGTACGGATTATAGTGAGAGCGACTGGGTGACGGAGACGTTCACCACGAAGTGCTTGGCTGGTGGTGAAGCGGCAGTCGGCAACGGGACCACTACCAATAGCTACTCGCCATCCTACTCTTGTTATAACTACGCATTTAACGAGCAATTGTACACTGCCTCCGAAATCGGTAGTGCCGGCAATATCAGCTCCATCTCCTTCAATGCCGCTACTGTGACGGCAACCCCCAGAAACTGGGCTGTTTACCTGATGCCGACCAACTTGACCTCGTTGTCCGGCATTGTCAATTTGAATTCGGCGACGGCCGTCAAAGTGTATGAAGGTTCAGTGAATATTACCCAAGGATGGTTTACTATCAATTTCACCACACCATTCCCGTACGATGGAGTTTCCAACCTGATTCTCGCTATTGATGATAATACAGGTAGTTATGAGTGTTCGAACTCATTTTATTGCCATACGAATCCCAATGGTAGCACTTACTGCCTATATACGGATGATTCTCCCGATAATCCGAATCCGTACAGTGCAACCTCCAGTTCCGCTAACAGCACTTCTTCCACGTCTCGGGCCAACATCATCTTCGGTATGCCTTGCGATAGCAATGCTACCTGCGTGGCACCGAACCTGTTTGTGAGCAACGCCACCAATAACATGGCCACGGTTGAGTGGGTGCCGGGTTACACAGAAGGCCTTTGGGATATGGAGTATCAGGTTTATGGTGATTCGTTATGGACCTCGGCGGGTGTTCAGACCAGCAGCCCGGCTACGCTGACCAACCTGTCGTCAGGCACGCGCTACACTGTGCGTATGCGTTCCGACTGCGGCGGCGGCGATGTGAGCAACTGGGTGTCTGCTGCGTTTATGACGGAGTGTGATGCGGTTACGCAGTTGCCGTTCACCGAGAATTTCGACAACTATACTGGAACTACCAACACTTCGGTGTCCGAGAATAACCTGCCGATATGCTGGGGTTATCTTAATAATGGAACTTCGACAAGCTATTCCGGCTATCCGATGATTTACAACTACCAGAACTATGCAGAATCCGGAACCAACTCTATCCGTTTCTATACGTACACCACGGCGGGAACGTATGACGACCAGATTGCCATCCTGCCGCCAATGGATGTCACGGCCAATCCGATGAACACGCTTCAAATCTCCTTCGATGCCCGCAACAACTCTACCTATACCTTCCAGTTGGTGGTGGGTGTGATGAGCGACCCGCACAACAAGAGTACTTTTGTGCCGATTGACACGATTGTGACGACATCGAACACCTATACAAGTTATGATGTGCCGTTCAACAACTATACAGGAACGGGCGCCTACATTGCCTTGATGGCTCCGAGACCGACCTCCAGCTACAATGCCGGCTATGTGGATAATGTATTGGTGGAGACAATACCGTCCTGTCTGAAACCGCATGATTTGGCCGTTACCACGGTGACACAGTCTGATGTTACATTGACATGGACGGAGAGAGGGTCGGCCTACAACTGGGTGGTGGAATACGGCCCAGCCGGATATACACTGGGAACGGGCACTACTGTGCAAGTGCAGAATATGCCGACAACCACCATCACGGGTCTGGCCGCCAACACCCAGTATGATTTCTATGTGAAGTCGGATTGCGGTGGCGGCGATGTAAGCAGCTGGAGTATGAAGACCACTGCGAGAACAGCCTGCAATGCTGTAACCATACCCTACGCGGAGAATTTCGACAATATGGGTACAGGATCCGGCACACTGCCTCCGTGCTGGAGTGGAATGAACACCTATTCAACAACAACGCTTTATCCGTATATCAGTACGTCCTATCATACCAGCGGCAATGCCAGTTTGTATTTCTATTGCTCTTCATCCACCTACAACATTGCGGTGCTTCCTTTCTTGGATGTGACGGTTAACCCCATTAATACGCTGCAGCTGTCGTTCATGATGTATTCTACATCCAGTACCACCTCCACAATTACAGTGGGTGTGATGACCAATCCTTTGGATGCGAACACCTTTACGCCGATCACCCAAGTGAATAACAGCACTACGGGAACATTTGAGTCCAAAGAGGTGAGTCTGAGCAGTTATTCGGGACAGGGTGCCTACGTGGCGTTGAAGCTGACGAACACGAGCAGTACCTACTCGGTCTATATTGATGACATTCTGTTGGAGACCATCCCCACCTGTCCGAGACCTACCAATTTGACGGCCACAAACGCCACGGTGAACTCCATTTCTTTGAGCTGGACGGAAACAGGAACCGCTCAAAATTGGATCGTGGAGTATGGTCCTATGGGCTTCACTCAAGGCTCCGGAACCACCGTACAGGTGCAGGGCTCGCCTTCAACTACCATCACAGGTTTGTCATCCAGCACCACGTATGATTTCTATGTGCAGGCTGATTGCAGCGGCGGCGATGTGAGCACGTACAGCACCAAACTGACCGTTTCCACGACCATGACACCGACGGCCCTTCCTTATACGGCCAACTTCAGCAGTGCCTCCGATGCGTGGGTTCTGGAGAACGGAACCTGTCCAAACTACTGGATGAAGGGCACATATAGCGGTTCTGGTGCCCTGTTCGTAACGAATGATGGCAGCACACCTAGCTACAACACTTCTTCCAGCTCTATGGTTTCCGCTCAGAAACTGTTTGCCGTGGGTACAAGCCCGAACGTGACTATAACCTTTGACGTGCAGGTGGACGGTGAGGGAAGCTATGACTACTTGAAGCTGTTCTTTGCACCACCCGCGCAGCAATATCCGGCTTCCACTTCCTCACCGAGTTCATCGGACTATGGTTACCATGATTATTCCACATACGCGTATAATTTCTACAACAACAATTATGGTACGCAATCATCTCATGTGTATGTGCTGAACAAGCTTACGGGAACTCTGCATGTGCAGGCAGTGATGGATAATCCGAACACTAACCCGACGGCCAACTCTACCGCGTTGTTGGTCTTCGCTTGGAGAAATGACGGCTCTGTCGGCACACAACCGCCGGCGATCATCACCAACCTGACCGTAACGGGCACGGGCAGCGGTCCTGCGCCCACGTGCGATGTTCCTACGGGTCTTGCCGTCGGCAACCTGGCTCAGACCACGGCCACGGCCAACTGGAATGCCGGTGGCACGGAAACCGCTTGGGATGTCCAATACAAGCTGAACAGCTCCAGCACCTGGGGTAATGCTATCCCGGTGACGACAACCTCCTACAACATCACGGGCCTGACCGCCGGCACGCAGTACGACGTGCGCGTGCGTGCCAACTGCGGCAACTCCACCTCCGACTGGACCAACGCAGTGACCTTTACTACGCTGTCTCAGGGTCAGGATCCGTGCAACGACCCGACCAACCTCACAGCCTCGGAGGTGACCACCAACAGTGTGGTGCTCAACTGGACAGAGAATGGCTCGGCCACTTCCTGGACCGTCAACTACAAGGAGGCTGATGCTCTCCAGTGGTCCACGGCCACGGCCAACACCCATCCTTATACGCTCACAGGTCTGCAACCTGGAACGGCTTATACGGCCTATGTGGTCGCTAACTGTGCCAGCGGCCAAAGCGGCGCCACCAACACGGTGACGTTCACCACGCAGACAGTTGGCATCGACAGTTACGAGCAGGCTGTCAGCCTCTACCCGAACCCGAACAACGGACGGTTTACAATTAATAATGAACAATTTATAATGAACAATGTTCAGGTGTATGATGTGTATGGCAAATTGCTGAAGACAATAGAAGCGGATGCCAATACAGTGGAGCTTGATGTG
>JAIKYR010000049.1 GCA_024682995.1 Bacteroidales bacterium
CCCCTGAAAAGAAAGGGCATCTATTTCAATGCCCTTTCCATATTATTCCGTCAAATCGATTTCCTTAGTCAAGGATTTCCGTTACTTGACCGGCACCGACTGTACGACCACCTTCGCGGATAGCGAAACGGAGGTTCATGTTCAGAGCGATTTCGGAGAGCAATTGAACATCGATTTCGACGTTATCACCAGGCATACACATTTCAACGCCAGCAGGCAGTGTGATGGCACCGGTGACATCCGTTGTACGGAAGTAGAATTGCGGACGATAGTTGTTGCCAAACGGGGTGTGACGACCGCCTTCTTCTTTCTTCAAAACGTAAACAGAAGCTTTGAAGTGTTTGTGCGGATGGATGGAACCCGGTTTTGCGATAACCATACCACGACGGATTTCATCTTTGTCGATACCGCGGAGCAACAGACCTACGTTATCACCAGCTTCACCTTCGTCAAGGATCTTACGGAACATTTCCACACCCGTGACGACGGATTTGAGCTTCTCAGCACCCATACCGATGATGTCAACAGGATCAGAGGTGTGGATAACACCCGTTTCGATACGACCGGTGGCAACCGTACCACGACCGGTGATGGAGAACACGTCTTCCACAGGCATGAGGAAGTCTTTATCCACATCGCGCGGAGGCAGCGGAATCCAAGTGTCAACAGCGTTCATGAGTTCCATGATTTTCTCAACCCACTTCGGTTCGAGGTTCAAGCCACCAAGAGCGGAACCGCGGATAACGGGCGTATTGTCGCCGTCGAAACCGTAGAAGGAGAGGAGGTCACGGATTTCCATTTCAACGAGGTCGAGCAACTCGGGGTCGTCAACCAAGTCAACTTTATTCATGAAAACCACCATTCTCGGCACACCGACCTGTTTTGCCAACAGGATGTGCTCACGAGTCTGAGGCATCGGACCGTCGGTAGCAGCCACAACGAGGATAGCACCATCCATCTGGGCGGCACCCGTTACCATGTTCTTCACATAGTCGGCGTGACCCGGACAGTCAACGTGTGCGTAGTGACGCGTAGCGGTTTGATATTCAATGTGAGCGGTGTTGATGGTGATACCACGCTCTTTCTCTTCCGGAGCGTTATCAATAGAATCGAATGATCTAACTTCAGAGAGACCCTGGTTGGCCAACACAGTGGTGATGGCGGCGGTTAAGGTCGTTTTACCGTGGTCAATGTGACCGATGGTTCCCACGTTAACGTGGGGTTTAGTACGTTCAAATTTTTCTTTTGCCATTTTCTTATAAATTAATGATTAAATTTTTACTTGAAAAGTTTTCAAAATGGAGCCGTTGACGAGAGTTGAACTCGTGACCCCCTCCTTACCAAGGAGGTACTCTACCACTGAGCTACAACGGCTTTTTATAATGATAAAGAACGGGTCCCATAACGGGACACTTTCGGCTGGCAAAAATACATTATTTTTTCAAATGGAGGACCTTTTTGCCGTATTTTTTTTATTTGCTATGTAATTTATTGATAACCAATCTTAAACTATCCCTCCAATAGGGTATGTCCCATCCAAATTCAGTCTTGATTTTACGCAGATTGAAGACAGAATATGCAGGCCTCGGCGCTTTTGCGGGATATTCTGAGGTGAAAATGGACATCACGCGACATGGCAGTCCGGCCATCTCCATGATGGCATGGGTGAAGTCGAACCAGCTGATGCTGCCCTCGTTGGCGAAATGGTACAGCTGAACTCCGCTCTTGCCGCGGTTCACCTCCACAGCCTTGAGGATGACGGCGGCCAGATCCCCAGCATACGTGGGGCCACCGACCTGGTCGCAAACTACTGACACGCTTTCCCGCTCCTGACCGAGCTTCAGCATGGTTTTCACGAAGTTGTGCCCATATTCGGAGTAGAGCCAGGAGGTTCGGATGATGGTTGCGGCGCATCCTGACTGGCGGATGGCCTCCTCGCCGGCAGCTTTCGACTTGCCGTAAATGGAGATGGGCTCCATCGGATCTTCGGTGGAGTAGGGGTGGCAGCTTTCACCCGAAAAGACATAGTCGGTGGAGACATGCACCAAGTAGGCATTATGCCGGCGGGCGATGTTGGCAAGGTTGGCTACGGCATCGCGGTTGATGACGTAGGCTAGGTCGATCTCGTCCTCCGCGCGGTCCACCGCCGTGTAGGCCGCCGCATTGATGATTGCGTCAATGGCGTGGGTCTGTACGAAAGCCTCTGTCTGATCAGGTTGGCAGATGTCCAACGTGTCCACATCGGTGAAGAAGAATGTCCACTCCGGCCTCCCCGCAGACAGATCCTGCAGGCATCGACCTAATTGGCCGTTGGCTCCGGTGACTAATATATTCATATTGTATAATGTCTTTTATGATTCTCTGTTGGCAGCGAATTATCGTTTTATGCCATTCCGTCCGATGCACTCATAATGGATGCCCAGTTGCCGCATTTCGGCAGGGTCGTACTGGTTTCGGCCGTCGAAGATGACAGCACTGCGCATGATGCGTTTCAATTTCTGCATGTCAATGGCCCGGAACTCGCTCCACTCGGTCACCAGCAGGAGCGCGTCGGAATTGGTGAGTGCACTGTAGATGTCGTCGCAGTATTCGACCTTGTTGCCGACACGGCGGAAACACTCCTCCATGGCTACGGGGTCGTAAGCTTTGATGCGGCAGTTGGCCTGCGACAGCTTGTCGATGAGCACCAGGGACGGGGCCTCACGCATGTCATCGGTGTTGGGCTTGAACGCCAATCCTAGAAGGGTGACGGTCTTGCCAGCCAGTTTTCCGGAATAATACCGGTTCAGTTTCTCGAAGAGGACGCTCTTCTGCCGGTCGTTCACCCGTTCCACCGCTTTGAGGATTTCCAGGGAATAGCCGTTCTGGTCGGCGGTTTTGATGAGCGCCTTCACATCTTTCGGGAAACAGGAGCCTCCGTAGCCGGTGCCGGCGTTGAGGAACTTGCTTCCGATGCGCGTGTCGCTGCCGATGCCCTTGCGTATCATGTTGATGTCGGCACCCACCATCTCGCACAGGTTTGCCAGGTCGTTCATGAAGCTGATGCGGGTGGCCAGCATGGCGTTAGCGGCATATTTGGTCATTTCAGCAGAGGCGATGTCGGTGAAAATCACCGGATGCCCGTTCTGGATGAAGGATTTGTAGATGGCAGCCATCAGTTTTTGCGCCTTCTCGGAATCGGTGCCGACCACAATACGGTCGGGACGCATGAAGTCGGCGATGGCGTCACCCTCCTTGAGGAATTCTGGGTTGGAAGCCACGTCGAAGTCAATGTCTGCATTGCGGATTTCCAATTCCTCCTGGATAGCTTTGCGCACCTTGTCGGCGGTGCCCACGGGCACGGTGCTCTTGGTGACCACCAACTTGTATTCGTGCATGTTGCGGCCCACTTCGCGGGCCACGTTGAGCACATATTGGAGATCGGCGCTGCCGTCTTCGTCGGGTGGCGTACCCACGGCGGAGAAGATGACGGTGACATCGTCCAGCACTTCGGCAAGGCTGGTGGTGAAATGCAGGCGGCCCTTGGAGATGTTGCGCTCCAAAAGGTCATCGATGCCCGGCTCGTAAATGGTGGCCTTCCCTGTCCGGAGCGTTTCTATTTTCCGTTCGTCAATATCCACGCAGGTGACATCAAAGCCCACCTCAGCAAGGCAGGTGCCCGTCACCAGTCCCACATATCCGGTTCCGACAATGGCTATTTTCATCATATATTTTAATTTAGTTCAATGGATTCTCTGAATGAAGGCACGTAAGCCTGTTTGAAGCCGGCCTCGTGTAAATGTTTGGCATAGACCTTGCGCACGTCGGCCTCGCCATGAACAACAAAGATCTTCTTCAATTTCCGATTTCCTTTCTGACAGGAAAGATATTGTATAAGCTCCTTGTAGTCAGCATGGCCGGAATAGGCGTCGATGCGGGCTAGATGCGCTTTCACCTTGTACTCTTCGCCGAAGATGGAGACAATCTTGTCGCCGCGCATAATCTTGGCGCCCAGTGTGGTGGGCGAACAGTATCCCACACACAGGATGGTGGTTTTCGAGTCTTCGATGTTGTTGGCCAGGTGATGTTTGATACGCCCGGCCTCCATCATGCCGGAGGCGGAGATGATGATGCAGGGGCGGTTGTGCTGGTTAAGCCTCTTGGAGTCCTCCACCGTACGTACGTAGGTCAGCTTGTCGAAGCCGAAGGGGTCCTTGGTATTCTCCATGAACTCGCGCAAGTCTGCGTTGAAGTTCTCGTCGTGCAGGCGGTAGATGTTGGTGGCCGAGCAGGCGAGCGGGCTGTCCACGAAGCAGTCAATATCGGGCAGGTCGCCAGCGAGTTTGAGCCGGTGCAGGGCATAGACAATCTCCTGCGTGCGCCCGATGGCGAACGAGGGGATTAATAGTTTGCCTAACCGTTTGGCGCAGGCATCTTTAACCACCAGCATCAGGTCGCGGTCAGCCTCGTCAAGGGTGGTGTGCAGCCGGTTGCCGTAAGTGGACTCGGTAATGATGTAGTCGGCGTATGGGAACGGGACTGGATCGGGCAGAATGCGTTTGTTGTAGCGTCCGACATCGCCGGTGTAGCAGAGTGTACGCGTTTTCCGCCCCTCTTTGAAGGTGATGTAGATGGCTCCGCTGCCCAGCATGTGCCCGGTTTCATAGAAACAGATGGAAACATCTGGAGTGATATTGAAGGTGAGCTCGCGGGGGATGCTGACGAACTGCGTCATGCACTCGGCGGCATCCTTTTCCGTATAGATGGGCTCGATGGGCTCCTTCCCGATGCGGTCCGTTTTTTTATTGAACTGTTTGGCGTCAGCCTCCTGAATGCGTCCTGAGTCGGCCAACATGATGGCGCAGAGGTCGCGGGTGGCCGGCGTGCAGAACACTTTGCCGCGGAATCCGAGTTTGTAAATGTACGGAATCAGGCCGGAATGATCGATGTGTGCGTGCGACAACAGCAGGAAATCCACCGCCTTCGGGTCAAACCCCAAGTCACGGTTCATCCCGTCGGTCTCCAAACCTTTGCCCTGATACATGCCACAGTCCAAAAGTATCTTGATCCCTTTTTTTGTGGTGAGCATGAATTTGCTGCCTGTCACCTCTTCTGTGGCACCTAAAAAGTCTAATGTCATAGTGGATAATGGTTTTACTCAGTCTCTTTGACAGGCCACACGTTGCGCCATCCGTAGAAATAGCCGATGTGGAATCGTGCGGCGAAAAAATACACGACATGTCTCAGTTTCCCAAACGGGAAGTAGAGGAAGAGCAAGATGCACACTATATAATAAAATATGTGAATGCAATGGCTTGCCGGGAAAAACAGATACAGCATGGTGGCCAACTGGAAAGTGGAGGTCAGGAAGTTGGAGATGAAGTCGTCAGGATTCGAAAGTGGTTTGAGGTCTTTGGACACGGCACGCTTCACCAGCAGCAGGTACCCGCATGCACAGGTGACGACCAGCAGAATGGGGATGATGAGATGGATGCGGTCAGGACCGCTTATCCAGCGGTTGAAAAAGGGGAAGAAGGAGAGCACAAACACCAGCAGGGAGGTGAAGATGCCTATGTGAAACAATATTCCGGTAGCGTATGACGGCAGATGCAGGTATGCCGACTCCTTGTTCTGCGGCAGCATGGCCGTAGTGTTGGCATAGAGCACTCCCTTCTCCGTGTTCCCGCTCTTTTCCGACAGGTCTTTGGGCTTTCCTAATTTCACGATTCGGATGAAAAACACCAACAAGCCGCCGAAACAGAAAAGCACGGCAGCAAGGGCGATATATTGAATGACTGACATGACAGGTCGTTTTAGGGATGTTATACGCAGCCTTCGGGCTTGGGCAGACCGGCCACACGGCAGGCTCCTCTGGCGGGGCCCAGCGGGAAGAGTTCGTAAATCTCTTTCAATTTGAGACCTGACGTCTTGCAGATGACGCGCACCATCGGGGCGATACCCTTCTCCTCGTAGTTCTCGCGGATACAGTGCAGGATCTTCCAGTGGTTTTCCGTCAGTTCGTTGATGCCGTCAGCCTTGGCAATCTCCGCTGCCAGACCTTCGGTCCATTCTTCCGGCTTCAGCATGAAACCGTCACCATCAAGCTCGAAGCTTTTTCCTTGATATTCAATATTGGCCATAATAAATGTGTTTTATAAAACAGCCGCAAAAATACGAAAAATATCGGAACGGGACAATGGATGTCCAATCCTATAGTTTTTGTACTTTTGCACCCCGAATCGGAAAAGATATGGACACTCTTGAAATCATCGGGGCCTGCATAGGCCTGCTTTATCTGGCGCTGGAGTACAAGGCCAATGTATGGCTTTGGCCCGTGGGCATCGTGATGTCGCTCTTCTATGTGGTGATTTTTTTCCACGGCAAGTTCTATGCCGATGCGGCTGTATATCTGTATTATATCGGGGCTAATGTATATGGCCTCGTCGCGTGGCTCCGGAATAAAGACCTGTCGGATGCAGCTGCTCCCATGCGTATCGTGCATACGCCGAGACGGCAGATTCTGCCATTGGCACTGGTGTCGGCCGCATTGTGGCTGGCCATCTTTTTGGTTCTGAAAAACTTTACCGACAGTTCCGTACCTTGGGGCGACGCATTCACCACATCGCTCAGCGTGGTGGCCATGTGGATGCTCGCCCAGAAACAGTTGGAACAGTGGCTGCTTTGGGTGGTGGTCAATGCGGTGTCGCTATGCCTCTACGTGTGGAAAGGCCTGTACCCCACATCCGTGCTGTATGTGGTCTATACTGTTGTGGCCGTGTTGGGCTATTTTAAATGGAAAAAGGAGATGATGGCTACGGATGCGTTGCCAGATAATGCCGGATGATGCCTTCGGGGTCACGGATACTTTTCTGTAACCATTTGAAATACAGGATTTCATTTTCTTCATCCGTCAAATGCCAGTCCACATTGGAGTGGCGGAGGCGCTCGGAAAAGTTGGACAAGATGATGGCCGCCGAATTGGAGATGTTGAAGCTCTCCGTGAACCCGTACATCGGAATCAGGGCGTTGCAGTCGGCGTATTGCACGGCTTCTTCCGAAAGCCCCGTCAATTCTGTGCCGAAAAGAAAGGCGGTCTTGTTCTCCACGGGAAGGTCGTGGATGGTGGTTTTCTTCTCGTCGGGCAGCGTGGCCACGACAGTATAACCTCTGGCGTGGAGGTCGTCAATACATTGTTTCATGTTGTGCTCCTCGTGCGGGTAGTGGTGCAGCGTGAGCCATTTGTCAGCACCCATACTGATGTCCTTGTGGATCTCGAATTGGTTGCGGTTCTCCACAATGTAGGCGTCCTGGATGCCGTAGCACTCGCAGCTGCGCATCACGGCGCTGATGTTCTGCGTCTGGTACAAATCCTCCAGCACCACCGTGATATGACGGGTGCGGTTGTGCAAGACTTCCTGCAGTCGGGCCTTGCGTTCGTCGGTTACGAATTGCTCCAGATGTTCGATGAGCCTCTTTCTGAGTTCGGGGGTGTATGTTTCTGTCATTTTGCTGGAGTTGTAAAAAAAGAAAAAGCCCTTAAAAAAAGGGCTTTTTCAATAGTTCTGGATGACTATTTCAAGTTAGCCAGTTTGGCACCTGCTTTGAATTTCACAACATTCTTTGCGGGAATCTTGATGGCTTTCTTGGTTCTGGGATTCAGACCTTTTCTGGCTTCACGTTTTTTCACTTGGAAAGTACCGAAACCAACCAAGGAGATCTTGTCGCCTTTTTTGAGGGCCTCGCCCGTTGCACACATGAAAGCGTCCAAAGCGCCTTTAGCTTGAACTTTGGTCAAACCGGCTTTCTCAGCCATTGCATCGATTAATTCACTTTTATTCATACGATAAAAATTTAAGGTTTATTATGAGCAGCAAATTTATATCATTTTGCCTTGTTTTTTGCAAATGACTTTTATTTTATTGAAAACTTTTATAAATGTGTTGAAACAGATGCCGCTTGTTTATGTAAAAATACACTATTTTAAATAATTAGTGTAGTACTCTTTTCTAAATCCTTTGAGAAAATCTCCAATTCCCATTCGTTTTTTGCCTTCTAATTGCAGATTTTCGAGGTAAATTTCAAAGTTTTTAGTGGAAATTCTCATTTTTTTGTCGTTTTCAATCGTTATTTTGCCCGGTTTATCCGTACTTTCCTGCTTGCTAATGGAACAAGAATAGATTTTAAGGCTTAATGTTTTTTCTTGTTCGTCGGCGGACTGGGACAGGCAGGAGAGGCGGGTGAAGGCGGCGGGGTAAGGGCTGAGTCCGCGGATCTTGTTGTAGATGTTTTCAGCGGTGTCGTCCCAGTGGATGAGCATATCCTCTTTGAAGATCTTCGGTGCGGGTTTGAGAACTGGCACCTCGGGTTGTGGGAAAGTCTCCACTGTGCCGTTTTCCATGTCGGCCAAGGTCTTGCAGGCTATTTCGGCACCGGCCACCATCAGCTTGTCGTGCAGGCTGCCTCCGTTGTCCGTGGGGGAGATTTCCACCTCCTGCTGCCGGATGATGCGTCCGGTGTCGGTGTGTTCGTCCAGGAAGAAGGTGGTTACGCCGGTTCTCGTTTCCCCATTGATAATGGCCCACTGGATGGGGGCCGCCCCGCGGTATTGCGGGAGCAGGGAGGCGTGTACGTTGAAGGTGCCCATGGGGGGCATGGCATAAACGGCTTTGGGTAGCATGCGGAAGGCCACCACCACGAAAGCGTCGGCAGCATAGCCGCGCAGTGCTTCAAGGAATGTTTCGTCTTTGAGCTTCTCGGGTTGCAACACGGGAAGCCCGTGCTCCAGGGCGTAGACTTTCACATCGGAGGCTTTGACATGCTGTCCACGGCCTGCGGGCTTGTCGGGCGTGGTGACCACACACGCCACTTCGTGTCCCGCGCGGAGGATCTGGTCCAGCACGTTGACGGCGAACTCCGGTGTGCCCATGAATACGATTCTCATCGGTTGGCGGTTTATTTGGTTTCCAATTCGGATTTCAGGGCGAGCATTTTCAGGCAGCTGACGGCTCCTTCCACGCCCTTGTTGCCGTAGCGTCCGCCGGCACGATCCTCGGCCTGTTGCATGGTATTGCATGTCAGTACGCTGAAAATCACGGGTTTACCATGACGCAGACCCACTTCCATGATGCCGTTGGCTACGGCTTGGGCGATGAACTCGAAATGGCGGGTTTCGCCTTGGATGATGCACCCGATGCAGATGACGGCGTCAAGGTCCGTTCTGTTCTGCAGCATCAGATGCGCCCCTGATGGAAGCTCGTAGCTGCCTGGCACATGACATATATATATATTGTCAGACGGGACCCCGTGTTCCGTCAGGGATGTTCTGGCTCCTTCTAAAAGCGAATCGGTAATGCGGTCGTTCCATTCGCTGACCACAATACCGATTCGGATGTTTTTTGCAGATGTGAAATTAAAAGGAGTGAATTCGGATAAATTCTTCTTCTTTTCCACCATGCTTTTATTTGGATGCTTTTGCGCTTGCGCGTTCTACGTACTGGGCGATGTTCATCGTCGTGTATTGGTTATAGAACTTATTCTCTATCGTTTTATAGGCGTCAAGGGCCTTGTCCCATTTCTCTTGTCTTTCATACATCTGGCCCAGTTTGAAGAGGGCGTTCGGGGTGTAGAGGGGATCTTCACCCTTGGTGGCCTTCTCATAGTATTGGATGGCCTTGGCCTCATCGCCCTGCTCATCGTACAGGTCGCCGATCACAATCTGGCATCCGTACCAGAGCACGTCTTCTTTCTTCTTGAATTTCTTCAGATAGTCGAGAGCCTCATCCTTCTGACCCAAGCGCAGGTAGCACAGACCGGCATAGTAGTTGGCCGTGTTGGAGGTGCGGGTGAGCTTGTAGCCGTTGGCGATGGAGAGGAAACCGTCGTTCTCCTCATTACCGTCCAAGGCGAGGTTCAGGGAGAGGGAGTCTCCAGCCATGAACCAGTTGATAGGTTGGATCATGGCAGCCGAGGCTTCACCGTTTTTCTTCTGGATGTAGAAACGGTTGAAAGCGATGACGGCGCAAGCGATGACCAACAATCCGATGAGGACACCGTAAATGATGTTCTGATATTTGTTGAAAAACGCAAGAGTTCTGGTAACGAAATTTTCTTTTTCCTGTTCTTGCTCAATCTTTTTACTGCCTAATTTTTCGTTATTTGCCATAGTATTATCGTTAATAATTTTTAGGGCGCAAAAATACACTTTTTTTTGATGCGTCCGACACCGAATTTTTTATTGGTTTTTATTCGGCAAAATTCCTTTCAGCCAGTCTCGGAAAAGGTACCGGTAAGCCCGTTTGTAGATGTGTTTGAACATGTAGCGGTCGGCCGTGTAATCCTGCTTTTCGTGCTCTTTATCCGGATGCACCAGGGGCATGATGGGGTAGGCGTTGCGCCGGAGCCGGCGTATTTTGCGCTTGCTCTGCTTCTTGAAGCCGATGTTGGTGACGAGGTTCAGGTAGGGCGAGATGCACAGTCCTTGATGCGCCCACACGTGGAGGTTGAGCCGGTAGTCCCAATAGATGGCGTTAAGCTTCTTCATGCTGTTGAAACGCCGGATCCAGTAGCCCCGTTGCCGTTGCTTGCGCATGTAGGGCGTGACGATGTTGGGGAAATCTTCGCTCTTGTAGGTGTCCATGGAGAGGGAGAAATCCTTCCACCGGTCTCTCCATGTGGCAAAGCCCCAAGTGGTGGCATACGCGGAGAAATAGTAGGAGCTTTTGCCTTTCTTGATACGTTTGTTGTAACGTTTCCGGCTCTTGTGGTGGAAATAGTATCCGCCGATGGTGAAGATGCGCTCGTTGTTCCGGTACCGGTCCAGCAACTCCTCGCAATAGGGGAAGAAATCGTAGCTGGGGACGGTGTCCTCGAATAGGACGATGCCTTCCGGAACCTCATGGAAGAACCATTTCAGGGCGGCATCAATCATGTGGGGCTTCCCGAGATGTTTCTCCTGCCAGAACGTATGCAGCTGGCACGGCCATTCCGGTTGGATGACGCTCCGCGTCTGATACACGCGCTTGCGGTCCAAAGGAGTCTCCGGAACGGGGCCGTCGCCAGCCACATACAATTGTGTGGGTTGAACGGTTCTCAGCACCTGGAATACAGTGTGCGTTTCCTCAATCCTGTTGTAAAGAATAAGTAAAACGGGAACCTTGAACATCGTTTAAGCTAACTCGTGAATGACTAAACCGGAACGCAGCTTCGGCTCGAACCAGGTGGTCTTCGGGGGCATGATGTTGCCCGTGTCGGCGATGTCGATGATCTGCTGCATGGAGACGGGATACAAGGCGAAAGCCACTTTCATCTCACCGCTGTCCACACGGCGTTTCAGCTCGCCTAAACCACGGATACCGCCCACGAAGTCAATGCGCTTGTCGGTACGGAGGTCTTTGATACCCAGTACTTTGTCAAGCACGAGGTTGCTGAGGATGGTCACATCCAGCACGCCGATGGGGTCGCTGTCGTCGAAGGTGCCCGGCTTGGCGTTCATCTTGTACCAGTGGCCGTCCAGATACATGCTGAACTCATGCAGTTTGGAAGGTTTGTAGATGTCGGTGCCCATATCTTCCACGGTGTAAGTTTCGGCTACGGCGGCGAGGAACTGCTCCTTGCTGAGGCCGTTGAGGTCTTTCACCACGCGGTTGTAGTCGATGATATTCAGCTGGTTGTCCGGGAAGATCACCGTCATGAAGTAGTTGTACTCCTCTTTGCCGGTGTGGTTGGGGTTGTGCTCTTTTTTCTCTTGGCCCACAAGAGCGGCGGCGGCGCTGCGGTGATGGCCGTCGGCGATGTACATGGCGGGAACCTTGGTGGCGAACAGCTCAACCAGTTCGTCAATGAGCTTGCGGTCGTCGATAACCCAGAAACGGTGGCCGAAGCCGTCTTCCTTGGCAACAAAGTCGAAGATGGGCTTGTTGGCGGTGACGGAAGCCACGATTTCATCGATGCGGGCCACGGCAGGGTAAGCGAAAAACACCGGCTCCACGTTGGCGTTGGTGATACGCACGTGTTTCATGCGGTCTTCCTCTTTGTCTTTACGGGTCAACTCGTGTTTCTTGATGATCTTGTTCACATAATCCTCACTATAGGCGCAGGCCACGATGCCGTACTGCCATTTGGCGTCCGGTGCGGTAGGATTCATGCTCTGGGCATAGATGTAGAGTTTCTCCTCCTTGTCCTGTACCAGCCAGCCGTAGTCTTTGAAGCTGTTGTAGTTCTTCACCACCTGGAGATACACTTCGAGGGAGTGCTCGTCGGTGCCTTCGGGAAGGTCGATTTCGGCTTTCGTGACATGGAGCAAACTGTAAGGATTGCCTTCACACTCTTTGCGTGCTTCTTCGGAATTCAGAACATCGTACGGACGGGAGGCCAGTTTCTCAACAATGTTGACGGGCGGCCGGAAACCCTTGAAAGGTTTGATAATGGACATAGTATTAATATTTTAAAATTACTTGTTGTTTTTATTTTTCGCGGCGCAAAGATAGTAATTTTTGGGGAATAGGAAACAGAAAACAGCGAATAGTGAATAGTTAATAGTTAATAGTGAAGGGTTGATAGCCACCATCCCATTAAACCAACAACTATTAACTGTTAATTATTAATTATTAATTGTTAATTATTAATTGTTAATTGTTAATCGTGTCTCTCTCCGCTCCTATCTTACCACCTTGCGCGTGATGAGCCCGTTTTCGGTGTTGGTGCGCACGATGTAAACGCCGGCGGCGTAACGGGTAATATCGATGACGGTGTTGCTCCCGTCAACCTTGACAGTCTTAAGCAACTTGCCCGAGATGTCGTAAAGCTGCACATCCTTGATGTTGCACTCGCCATTGACAAACACCTGCCCGTTGCGGGCATACACCTGCAACTCGGCCATAATTGGATTCTCCACCCCAATGGAAGGGACGAAGATGGCGGTTACGGAGCTGTCGCTGTGGACGCGCAATGTGTCGGGGTTGGCAACATTTCCGTTGTCCCAATGCGAAAACTGGTAGCCTTCGTTGGCGATGGCTTGGATGACGGCAATGGAATCCGCACACCGTATATATTGGCCGTCTTGGGGAATGATGGATACGGTTCCCCAGTCATCTTCGGAGGCGGAGACGTTAAGTTGGAAATCCGCACCTCTTTCCTGATAATTATGGGTATTCCAGGAGTTGTCCCAAAGCAAAGTGTAGTAACTTATGCTCCCACAGGGAATGGAGAAAACGCTGGTGTTTGAAAGAAGCTGTGAGGCATTAGCCAGCGATTGGCTGATGGGTATTTCCCAAAATAAAGTGACGGTGTCCAATGTGCAATCCTTGAAAGCGTCTTCCCCGATGGTGAAGACGGAGTTGGGAATGGTGATGTTGGTCAGGGCTACGCAATTCGAAAAGGCAGTGTTTCCGATGACTGTGACAGAGTTGGGTATGTATATGTTGGCTAACGAACTGCAACCCCAGAAAGTGCTGGTGCTGATGGTGGTGATGGAAGTCGGGATGTTGAAACTCACTATATTGTTGCAGTTTTTGAAAGCTCCATTGCCGATGGAGGTGACGGAATTAGGAATTGTGATGCCGATCAGGGAGCTGCAATTCCAAAATGCTTCTTGGCCGATGGAAGTGACGGAGTTGGAAATGTTGACACTGAGCAGTGATGTGCAGCCGGAGAAAGCATTGTTGCCGATAGAGGTGACGGAATTGGGAATGGAAATACTGGTCAGGGATGAACAGCCGGAGAAAGCCTTATCGCCGATGGAAGTAACGGTGTTCGGGATGACGCTGCTCCTGCAACCAAACATTAAGGTATTGCTGTTAGTCTCAATGATGGCATTGCAATTGTCCCTGCTGTCAAAAACAGGGTTGTCAGTTGATACGATCATGGAGACAAGGGAGGAACAGCTGCCAAATGCATTATTGCCGATAGTGGTGACTGTTTGGGGAATAGTGACACCGGTCAGGTAACGGCAATAAAGGAAAACATTCGCGGCAAGGGTAGTGACAGGGTAAGTGATGCCGTTGGATGAAACACTGTCCGGGATGATCAGGTTTCCGGTGAAATTGTTGCCGTAACCGGAAGTTGATGATGGGGACACGACTTTGGCTTCACCGTTTACCACTGTATAATACAGCGTATGTCCGCTCGGGGCTACAGCACTGAAACTCTGCGCTTGGCAGGGCAGGGTTAAAGATAAACTTGCGATAGTGAAAAATGAAAGTAAAAGTTTCTTTATAGGGTTTGATGTGAGGAGCATTATTCTTTCCTTTTTAATTCCATATAATATTTTTCGATAATTGGTTTCAGAGAAGGTATATCATTCTCGACCGTTGCCCACAATTGTTCAGGTTTGATATGGTAATACCCATGAACCAATACATGACACATTTTTTCAATCATATCCCAATCAACATCTGAATGCTCTGCACGAAATTCTTTTGAAAGCATGTAAACAGCTTCGCCAATAATTTCAACGTGTTTTACAAATCCAAAAAACACAATAGGATCCGATGTTGCTTCTTCGAACGAATACTTTGTTTTATTCTTCGTCAGAACCTCTATGGCCTGTAGAATGTGCTCCAGCCGGAATAAATCGTTAGTTTGGTCTCTCATAAATCAGTATTTTGTCGCGGTTTACACTTTCTATTGCGAAAGGAAGCAACTGTCCGTCTTCAATCAAGTCCACAGGTCTTCCCACGGCTTTCTGCAATTCACACATGATTCTTGCAATGGTGAATAACGAAATCACCACCTTGTCATCATATTGGACCAATAGGTCTATGTCGCTGTCGTTTTTTTCCTCTCCACGTGAGCAAGAACCAAAGAGCCATGCCTTTTGTACAGGCTGCTTGGTCAGTTCCTCTTGTAACTTGGGGATGATTGTTTGTATGTTTTTACTTACCATGATGACATATAATTTCTGCTAATCTTTTGGTGAAAACGCCATTCCGATTGACGGCGCAAAGATACGGAATTTTATGTATTTTTGCATTATAAAAAATATGTCATCTTGAAAAAAATAACGATTCTTTTTTTGTCAGTGTGTTGCTTGACGTTGATGACTATTGCACAGCCTTCTACTGTCAAAGTCGCTAAAAACGCCAACCGTTTCACCTACGAGGTGTACGACTATGGGGAAACCATCGACACGTCGTTTTTGCAGATTGTTTATCATCATCCCTACTACCAGATTTTCACAGTAGGAAATGACGGTCCTTTTGTGCCCGGCTATGCCCAGGAGAACACTTTCGTTAACCTTGAAGCGGACAGCACCTACCAACAGGCGGTATTCCAAAACGGGGAACAACAGGATCGATATGAAGTGGCTTCGGCGTTCAGTCGTGGCGATATCGCCTATGACACCGCCCGTGTGAATGGCCTCACCCGCTACACATGCCATATCAACAGCAATACTTTGGAATTTTTCGTGCAGGATTTCCCCTGTGATTTGAACCCTATTCCCTATTATGGACGTTTCAAAGGATTGGTGGTGTGTTTCAAACGCAACGGGCAAACATACCTGCAGCTGACCAAAGCAGATTTCTGGAAGCAGGCGGGAATCGTGTTGCCGGAACTGCCCGGGAAATTCCAGCGTGTCACGGCTCGGGAACTTTCCACGCTCAAAAAGCAGAAACTGGTTATCACTACCCGCATTTTCGATGATGTGCAACTGAGCTGGGGACAAAAGAATAGCCATGTAGAAGGGAATATTTACGATAACACCCCTTTTGACAGCGTGTTGCACTACGCCGGCGGCACCTTAGCCCTGAAACGCGTGCGCCTGCCCCAGCTTCCCAGACACTACCAGACGTTCATTGAGCTGCACCAGCGTAGCAACGGCGACGCCTACGACCGTACCGGCAGCGTGTTCGTCATCCCGACAGGATACCATGGGCCGATATTCTTTACGGGTATTAACGAACATCCTGATTCATTGCCCAGCATCACAGGAAAGGACGGGCAAAAGTATCAGGGAATTGCCTTTACAAGATGGATTGACGGCGAAGTTGTGCAATACTATCAGCCTCCTGTGGAGCTGATGCGCTTTTTCACGCCTTTCGGTGTGGGCCATTTCAACGACCGCGTGCAGATTGACGAGCTGGAGTGGGCCGATGGGACCTATTACAAACAGGAAGTGACAGATTTGAGTGCCTACCTGCAGGGCGAAGTCTGGATTGGAGTGTGGATTGGCAACTATGACGGCGGCGGTCACAAAGTAACACTCGACATCAAGTCGTATCCGGGCAGCGAACGCTGGGACGACAGCAACAGGGAAGGCGACGATGAAATCTGCAAATCGCTGTTCAATACCTGCAATGTGTTGGAGATGGCGGGACAGAACTATGGGAAAATCTTCGGTACGGACAGTCTGTCCGTGACGGTGTACATCCCTGAACCGAAAAACACACGTCTGCGCTACATCAGCACGGGCCATGGCGGCTGGGACGGTGGCGATGAGTTCACGCCCAAGACCAACACCATTCTGATTGACGGGAAGCCTGCGTTCACCTATACTCCGTGGCGCGAGGACTGCGGCTGTTACCGCCGCTTCAATCCCGTGAGTGGCAACTTCTGGAACGGCATGTCCAGCAGCGACTATTCCCGCAGTGGCTGGTGTCCCGGCACTGCCACGCAGCCGGTTTATTTCGATCTCAGCCATCTGGAACCCGGCACGCATACCATCACCGTCGCCATCCCGCAGGGCGATCCCTTGGGCGGCAGTTTCAGCCACTGGGCTGTGAGTGGGGTGCTGGTGGTCGGCGAATAGTTGTGTCTGATTAAAATAATTTACGGATGGGAACATACTTGCAAATTGTGTAGTTTTGCGGCATCGTTTCCAATATAAGAATAATAATGTGCCGGATTGATGCAAAAACGGTTTATCCCGACCACCTCACCAGTCAGACCATCGGAATGCTCCGCTGGGTGCTGATGGCGCTCGTGGTGTTGATACACACCAATTTGGTGGCCGACACGGGATGCACAGGCACCGCTTACGGTGTCTTCTACCGTTGGGCAGGTAACGTGGTATGGCTGGCCAGCCCCCTGTTTTTTCTGATTTCCGGCTATCTGTTCGTGGCCTCGGGCAGCGGTTTCTCGTGGGATGTTTTTGTAAAAAAATGTCGGGGACGATTCGATACGTGGCTCATGCCCTATCTGCTTTGGAATACCATATTTCTGCTGTTCTATGGTGTGGTTGGCTTGGTCCTTCCCTCGGTATTGGGCGAGATCCCTCCGTTGCAGGAGATGACGCTGGTGGACATCCTGAAGGCCTACTGCTGCATCCGTGGCCAAGGGTTCAACTCGGGGCCTATCGACGGTCCGCTGTGGTTTCTCCGCGATTTGATGGCAATAGCTCTGTTCACCCCATTGTATATGGCTATTGTCAGAAAACACAAGGCCACAATTATCGTGCCTCTGATTCTTGGCTCGCTGCCGCTTCAGTTGGGTTTTGAATCTGAAATGGCACTTTTTATGGTGGGATGCTGGCTGAATGTTTGGTACTCTTCCCTTTCCGATCTTTTGCAGAAGCCCTGGTGGCGTCCGCTTTCCGTCTATCTGATTGCTTCTGTGCTTGTTACGGCACCGCTCTCCCTGCCGGAGGAAATTATTCCGCTTTTCACACTGATCCGGAATCTGTCGGGTATGCTTCTAGTAGCCCGTCTGTGTGCGAAGGTGGTAGAAGGTTTTCCGTCGAAGGACTGGCGTGCGCTGGCGGAGCCCGTTTTCTTTGTCTTTGCTTTCCATAGTATGGTAACCCGTGTCCTGACCAAAGTGGCGGCGCAATGGCTTGTGGCACATCAAATGGGAAGTGCGGGATTCTTTTGCGCACATCTGCTGGATGCCGTTTTGGCTATTGCCATAAGCCTTTTGGTGTACCACATCTTGAGGCGCCTCTTCCCGAACACCTGCCGCTGGATCTTCGGCAAGTCCAGGTTGTGGCGATGAGATTCTGAAGAGATTCGGGGCATTTGCTTCGGAAATTTTTAATTTTCCAAACCGCAAATCGAAAATAGCAAAACGACTAATCTCACGATTGTGCGTTGTAGAAACGGAAATATTCCCCTTTCAGGGCCATCAGCTCGTTGTGGGTGCCCCGTTCGAGGATGCGGCCCTCCTTAAGGAAGATGATTTCGTCGGCGAAGCGGATAGTACTCAGCCTATGGGCGATAATAAGTGCTGTTTTGTCTTTCAGCAGGGGCAGCACGGCCTCCTGGAAGAGATGTTCGGATTCGTTGTCCAGGGCGGAGGTGGCCTCGTCAAGGATGAGCACCTCTGGATTGCGTAAGATGGCGCGTGCGATGCTGATACGCTGCCGCTGGCCGCCGGAGAGCCGCATTCCACGGTCGCCGATCACCGTCTGGTAGCCGTCTTCCAACTCCTGGATGAAGTCGTGGGCCTGGGCCACCTTGGCCGCCGCATACACCTGTTCCTCCGTCACATCCTCCATTCCGAAGACAATATTGTTATACACCGTATCATGAAACAGGATCACATCCTGGTTGACGATGCCGAACAGGGCGCGCAGGTCGCTGATGCGATAGCGGTCCAACGGTTTGCCATCCAATAAAATCTGGCCGAATTGAATATCATAGAATCGCGGCATCAGGTCGGCGATAGTGGATTTGCCGCTGCCTGAGGGACCCACCAGCGCAATGGTGGAGCCGCGCCGCAGGGTGAAATTAACATGATGGAGCACGTCGCACGCCTCCGCGTCAGGCACCTCATGGTACGAGAAAGAGATATCCTTGTATTCGATCTGCTCGCGCAAGCTGGAAACAGATTCCGGATTCTCGCACTCCACAATCTTCTCGTCGGCATCCATCACCTCGTACACGCGGCTGGCAGCCGACAATCCTTTCTGCATCGTGTAAACTGTGGAGACCAACGATTTGGCCGGCGGTATGATGCGGGCAAAGACCACGAAATAGAGCATAAACATTGTGCCGTCGGCAAAGGCGGGCGTGGGCAGCGCCACCAACCCGACCAAGGTGATGAGCAGGAGGGTGAGGATGCAGAGAAACTCAATCAGCGGGGAGCCCAGCTCGTTGATACGGAATATCCGCTTGTTCAGCTGGTAGAACTGGAAGTTTTGGTCATGGAATCGGCGGCTGGCAGTCTGCTGGGCGTTGTAGGCCTTCAGCACGCGGAGGCCTCCGATGGTCTCCTCGAAGAGGGAACTCATCTTCCCGAGTGTCTGCTGGGATTTCAGGGAGTGTTTCTTGATGTTCTTCCCGATAATGGCAAGCACGTAGCCTACCACTGGCAGGATGATGAGTGCGATGAGCGTGAGGCGGGCGCTGATGGAGAAGAGTACGATGAGGAAGAGCACAATCAGGAAGGGGTCGCGGCAGAGTGACTGCAGGGTGAAGAAAATCGACCATTCCACCTCATACACGTCGGCTCCGATGCGGCTGATGATGTCACCGCGCCGCTGTTCGGAGAAGAAGGAGAGGGGAAGCTGTAGCATCCGCCCGTAAAAGTCGGACCGGATGTCGTGCATGAGACCGGCGCGGATGGCGGCCCACACGTACATTCCCATGTAACGGCTCAGGTTCGACAGGAGGGAGAGCACCACCATCACCCCAGCGATGAAGAGCAGCGCGGACGAGGGCCCGTGGCTTGCTACCACCTGGCCCATGTAATAATAAAAGGTGTCCACGAAATATTGCGTGGTGAAGGCAAACGAAGGTTTCGCCGCCACCACGGTGCCCTGCCGGAACAGCACGTTCAGGAACGGGACAATCATCGAAAGGGTGAAAATCGAGAAGATGGCGTAAAGAAAATTCGCCACCAGGACGAGGACGATATGCCCCTTGTAGCCCCGCAAATATTTAAACAGTCGTAGTAAAAGTTTCATAATCGGAAACGGGGGCAAAAGTAATATTTTTTCGCACGTGATATTTTTTCGTACTTTTGCAGCCTCAAAAAAAATTTTTTCAGGATGGCAAATTATCCGGATTCCATTGACAAAATCACCAAAGCACGGCTACGGCTTTCCGCTTTCGGTTCCATATTCAGCATCGCCCTCACCATGTTCTTCATCGGTGCGCTGGCGTTTTTCGCCTTTTTTTCCACCCGATACCTGCACAATCTTTCGCAGAAAATCGAAATGGAAGTGCTTTTCTATTCCGATGTGAAAGAGGCTGACATCGTATCGTTAGAGCAGAAGATCAAGCTCAAACCGTATATCGCCTCCTCGCGGGTGTCGTCCAAGGAGGAGAACACCAAAAATGCCATCAAGATTATTGGCAGCAATTACACGGACATCATTGAGAATCCGCTGAATGCCTCTATCATCATCAGTGTGATGCCGGCCTACGCCAACTCCGACTCACTGAACAAGATCTCCAAGGAACTCAAACGCAACGAAATTGTGCAGGATGTGGACTATCCCGACTTTATCGTCAAATCCGTGAGCAACAATTTCCGTAAGATCCAATGGATTATCCTGGCAGTCAGTGCTGTCTTCATGTTCATCACTATGCTGCTGATCGCCAACTGCATCCGTCTGAATATCTACGCCAAGCGGTTCAATATCAAGAGTATGTTGCTGGTGGGCGCCACTCCGAAATTCGTGCGCAAGCCCTTCGTGGCCAAAAGTCTGCTGCAGGGTATATGGGGCGGCATCATCGCCATTATCCTCATTGCCACCCTGCTCTATTTCGGCAACCGCGCCATGCCTGAATTCATCGATTTCTCCGAGATGACCTATATCGCCATCATTCTGGGCGGCATCCTGCTGTTCAGCATTCTCTTCACCATTTTCATCTCCAGAATTTCGGTCAACCGCTACATCCGTATCAATGACGAGCGGCTTTATTTGTAATCATTTATAAATCTGATAAAAAACAACATCATGGCAATCCAAACCAAACGTGCCCAAAACAATCCTTCCGATGGCAACAAGGCTCCCTTGTTCCGAAAGACAAACTATATCATCATGGCTGCCGGCATCCTGCTGTTCGTCATCGGCCTCCTCTGCCTGAGAGGCGGTGCCGTCTCCGACCCGAACACCTTCGACGGTGAGATCTTCAACACCCGCCGGATTGTCGTGGCCCCCATCCTCATGTTCCTCGGCCTTGCCACGGAAGTGGTCGCCATTATGTGGCATCCGAGAGCAAAAAAGGAAAAGACCAGCGAACCTGAAGCATAGCGTTTCCCTAATATGAACGCATTAGAGGCTCTCATACTCGGCATCATCCAAGGGTTGACCGAGTTCCTGCCGGTCAGTAGCAGCGGCCACCTCATTATCGGACGCGAGCTACTCGGCATCGGCACGGCGGAAAATGTCACCTTCGAAGTGGTGGTCCACGCTGCCACGGTCCTCAGCACCATCACCGTCCTTTGGAAGGAGATTGTGCAGCTGTTCACCCGTTTTTTCAAATTCCAATGGAACGAGGAGACCCAGTACATCTGCAAGATTCTGGTTTCCATGATTCCAGTGCTCATTGTGGGACTGTTTTTTAAAGACAGTGTGGAGCAATTGTTCGGCGAAGGGTTGGTTTTGGTTGGTATCTGTCTGTTAGTTACGGCTTTGCTGCTTTCGTTGACACAGATTGTCCGTTTCCGTGAAAACAAGCCGCTGAACTTCGGCCGCGCCCTCCTCATCGGATGTGCGCAGGCAGTGGCCGTTTTGCCCGGTCTGTCACGTTCCGGTTCCACCATCGCCACAGGCCTGTTGTCGGGTGTGCGCAAGGAAGAGGTGGCCCAGTTCTCGTTCCTTATGGTCATTATTCCGATATTGGGGGAAGCTTTTCTAAGCATTGTCGGCGGTGAGTGTTCGTTCGCGCAATGCGGCATCCCCGTCACCTCGCTGATAGTGGGCTTCCTGGCCGCCTACGTGTCGGGTGTGTTCGCCTGCAAGTTCATGATCCGACTGGTCAAGAAGGCCAACCTCATCTGGTTCGCCCTCTATTGTGCCATCATCGGCATCATCGCTATCTGCTTCGGAGCATGTTAAAGAAATTCATCCATAGCGCTACTTTTTCGTTGCCGGATTTCGATGTGAATCCGGAGGAGGATGTGCTGCTTTTCGACAAACCCTACCGGTGCACCTCGTTTGACATTGTGGGCAAGGTACGGCGGGTGGTTCAACGGCAGGTGGGCCATAAGGTCAAGGTGGGCCATGCCGGCACGCTGGACCCGTTGGCTACAGGCCTGCTGATTGTATGCGTCGGCAAGATGACCAAACAGATTGATGTCATCCAGGCAGGCATCAAGGAGTATACGGGTACCATCCGGCTGGGGGCCACCACCCCGAGTTTCGATTTGGAGCATCCCATCGATGCCGAGTACCCTTATGAGCACATCACGCCGGAGATGGCTGCGGTGGCGGCGCGTTCTCTGACGGGTGTTCTGCAGCAGGTGCCGCCGATGTTCTCCGCCATACGGGTGGCCGGGCGACGGGCCTATGAGTTGGCCCGCAATGGGGAAGATGCGGCCATCACTGCTAAGGAGATAACCATCCATGAGTTCGAAATCTCACGGTTTGCCCTGCCGGACGTGGACTTCCGCATCGTATGCAGCAAGGGTACCTACATCCGTTCTGTGGCCCGCGATTTCGGCGTGGCACTGGCGAGCGGCGGGCACCTTACCGCCCTGCGGCGCACACGCATTGGAAATTTCTCTGTGGACAATGCCATCCGCCCGATTGTGGAAGATTAAGGATAAATCCGGAACTTGTGGAGGTTCCACAATAATTTTCCATCTTTTCCTGTTATGTGCCCAAATTTAGCTATCTTTGCCGCTTGACAATTTTTCAATGGAAAGGATTCGAATGACGGACCTGTACGGCCAATACTGTAAAATCAAAACAGAGGTGGATGCCGCCATGCAATGTGTGGTGGATCAGGCTGATTTCGTCAATGGCAACGCGGTTGGAACATTTGCGGAAGCACTGGCCCGCTATACGGGTTCTGGCCATGTGATACCCTGCGCCAATGGTACCGATGCCCTGCGGATTGCGCTGATGGCGCTCGACCTGCAGCCCGGCGATGAGGTCGTCACAGTGCCTTTTACATTCGTCTCCACCTTGGAAGTGATCGCCCTGCTTGGCCTCAAACCTGTGCTGGTGGATGTCACGGCCGATACGTTCGTCATGGACCCCGACCAGCTGGAATCCGCCATCACGCCGAAGACCAAGGCAATCCTGCCGGTACATCTGTTCGGCCAGTGCGCCGACATGGAACGTATCATGTCCATCGCCCGTGCGCATAATCTGTATGTGGTGGAGGATGCTTGCCAGGCGCTCGGCGCGGCGGTAACCTTTTCCGATGGCACGGTGCATCAGGCGGGTACGATGGGTCATGTGGGATGCACCTCGTTCTTCCCCACAAAAAACCTGGGTTGCTTCGGCGACGGCGGTGCCGTGTTCACCAACTCGGAAGAGTTGGCTGCCACCGTGCGCAGTATTGCCAACCATGGCATGTCGCGGAAATACTATTATGACCATATCGGCCTTAACTCGCGTCTTGATACTCTGCAAGCTGCCGTGCTGAATGTGAAGCTGCCCCATCTCAACGATTATATCCGCGCACGGCAGCGCGCCGCCCGTCTCTACGATGAAGCCCTGGCCGATTGTTCCGACATCATTACGCCAGCCAAGGTTTCATATTCTACACACACATACCACCAATACACTGTTCGTGTGACCAAGGTGCAACGTGATTCTCTGCGTGCCCGGCTGTCCGATGCCGGTGTCCCTACCATGATTTATTATCCCTGCCCGTTGCATCTGCAAAAGGCATATCAATACCTTGACTATAAACAAGGCGACTTCCCTGTTTCGGAGATGCTCTCCCAACAGGTTCTCTCTCTCCCGATGCATACCGAACTAACCTCCGCCCAAATTCAATATATTACCAAACAATTGAAAATCTTTTAAACCACAACGATTATCCATCACCTATCAAGCTTTTGCCCTTAATGGGGCCGCTCCCCACAACCTATATTTGTAAATTGTTAATTATTAATTGTTAATTGTTAATTGTTAATTGTCCCCATGTCCTACTTCGTACATCCCACCGCAGTTGTAGATACTGGTTGCCAAATTGGCGACGGCACCCGAATATGGCATTTCTCCCATCTGATGCCCCGATGCGTCATCGGTGAGAACTGCATTATTGGTCAGAATGTGTTTGTGGCCGATGGCGTGAAGTTGGGAAACCGTGTGAAGGTGCAGAACAATGTGTCGATTTATGATGGGGTGGAGTGTGAGGAGGATGTTTTCCTGGGCCCTTCTGCGGTATTTACGAATGTGTTGAATCCCAGAAGTTTTATAGAAAGAAAATCAGAATTTAAAAAGACATTGCTGCAGAAAGGGGCTACTATTGGCGCCAATGCCACTATCGTATGCGGCCACACACTGGGTCGCTATGCGTTGGTTGGCGCGGGCAGTGTCGTCACGCACGACGTGCCTGATTACGCGCTTGTGGCTGGCAACCCTGCCCGGCAGATCGGCTGGGTGAGTAAGTGCGGGCATTCATTGGTCTTTGATGGGGATGGAATGGCCACCTGTCCCGAATGTGGACATCGTTATAAACTAACTGACAATAGGGTCGTGCCACTTCAGGATGAATAGATTCCGACAATATCGGCTCCGGCTGTTCGGGATTCTGCTTCTGCTCTTCTGTTCGTTCAGCCTGCTCGCCACGCACCAGCGTGCCGGCGAGATTAGCTATGTGTATGTGTCGGGCTTGACGTATGAGTTTACCATCATCACCTATACCTATACGCCCAGCCTTGCCGACCGGCCTGAGATCGACATTACCTGGGGCGACGGTACGACATCTACCGTGCCACGCTCGCAGAAAATCAACATGCCGGACAATATCAGCAAGAATGTCTATGTCACCCAGCACACGTTCTCGGCAGCAGGAACGTTTCATGTCTCTTTCGAAGACCCGAACCGCAACGCGGGTATCTTAAACATCCCCAGTTCGGTGGAAATTCCGTTTTTTATAGAAACCATTATCGTCATTAATCCATTCATCGGGGGCAATTCGTCGCCGCAACTGCTGAATCCGCCGGTGGACAACGGGTGTACCAATGTGATTTACTACCACAATCCCGGTGCTTACGATCCCGATGGTGACAGTCTTTCTTATAGCCTGATAGCCTGTCGCGGTATGGATGGGGGCGAGATTCCCGGATACTCCCTGCCGCATGCCTCCAACTATATTACCATAGATTCCATCACCGGCGATTTGATTTGGGACTCGCCTACGATGGCTGGGGAATACAATATCGCTATCCTGATTCGCGAGTGGCGTAATGGGATTCTTATCAGCAGCATGGTCCGTGATATGCAGATTACCATCGCACCGTGCGATAACCAACCGCCTGTGATTGAAGTACATGATACCTGCGTGGTGGCCGGCTCGCCACTTAAAATGGATGTGCTGGTAAAAGATCAAACATCCACACGTGTAACATTGGAGGCTTCGGGCGAGCCACTGCTCGTGCCGGAATCGCCCGCCCAGTTCATGCCCATCACCGATTCGGTGCCGTATCATGTTTCATTTTTCTGGAATACCACTTGCTCTCATGTGAAAAAAGCGCCTTATACGGTGCTCTTCAAGGCCAGGGATAATGGCCCGCATGTGGAACTTGTTTCATTCAAACGAATGAATATCAGGATTATAGCTCCAAAACCGAAGATTATTGAGGCGGTGCCGTATGGTAATGCTGTCACGCTATACTGGCATCCGGACAGCTGTCCCAATGCGGTGGGCTATGATGTGTATCGGCGCAGTGGAAGCAATCCGTTCGATCCAGCGTATTGTGAAACGGGGATGCCTGCTGATGCCGGTTACGAGTGGATAGGCTCCACATCGGATTGGGCAGATACTAAGTGGTTTGATGATGGCTCGTATCTGCCTCTTTATCATGCTAATGAGTATTGTTACAGGGTGGTTGCACTCTTCCCCGACGGCTCCGAAAGCGTTGTGTCGGATGAGGTTTGCATCCATATTGCCAACGATGCCCCACTCATCATCAATGCCGATGTGGTAACGACCGATACAGCCCACGGAACGCTGAAAGTGCGTTGGGTGGCCCCTGCGGAAGTGGACTCGTCCGCATTCCCACCGCCATATTATTACAATCTGTATCGAAGATCTTCAGCGGAAAGTGCTTACACACAGCTTAATACTGATCCTATTGTGATGCCTCAAACCGATACCGCTGAATTTCTGGACCATGATTTGAATACGGATGGTTTGTCTTATACCTATCAGATTTCGTTCAACAATACCGACACTGTTGTGGAATATTCTGATCCGGCTACCTCTATTTTCCTGTCTGCCAATCCTGGCGATCGGAAGGTGAATCTCTCGTGGTCGGTGCAGCAGCCTTGGAACAATGTGGAGTACACGGTGTACCGCTATGGTGAACACCAATGGGATTCCATCGGGAGTACACTGACCACCTCGTATTCGGATAATGGACTGGAGAATGGACGGATGTACAGTTATTACGTCTGCGCCCGCGGATATTATTGGATTCCCGACACGCTGGGCCCGCTTTTCAATCGTTCTCAGCAGGTGCGTGCGGTCCCTGTTGATAACGAGCCGCCGCAAATGCCGGAACTCTCCATCACAACAGATTGCCGCGAGGTTGTTTACTCTTGGCGGTTTACTTCGGATTCGGCGGAATCGGACGCCCGTTACTATTATTTTTATTACAAACCCACCATGCAATCCCCGTTCGTGTGCGTTGACTCAATGGAATCTTCGCAGATATGTTACCCTGCCTCCTGCGAATATCATCTGTCTGGCGATGCGGAAATCGTGGGCTGCTTTGCCATGACTGTCGCTGACTCTAACCGGAATGTGACAGCGATGTCGGATACGACTTGCTTTGATATCTACGATTGCCTCGAATACCGTTTCCCGAACGTGTTCACGCCAAACGGGGATGGTGTGAACGATCTCTTCACACCTTTCCTGCCCTATCATGGGGTAGTGAAGGTGGATATGCGGATTTTCAACCGTTGGGGCAAACGTGTATTCTCCACCTCCGACCCGGATATCCTGTGGGATGGTACGGATACCGACACTTTCGGTACCTGCTCTGACGGCGTTTATTACTACAGTTGCGATGTTTTTGTGAATACGTTGACGGGACAGATGTCTTATCAACTGCATGGTTCTATTACATTGATAAGATAATCAATGAGTTATATTGATAAATTTTTTTGATGTGGTCTGATAATTTTTTCAATCACCTTGCGTTTTTAGAATGTGTTTTTAAACTTAAATGCTATGAAAAATAATGGTCTTACAATCGCCTTGATTATTGGCGCGTTCTTCTTCCTGGCGGCTATCGCCATCGGTGTTGCATTTTATAAGACGAAAAAACCGGTTAAAACGGTGTCTGTCACGGGATTGGCTGAAAAGGATTTTACATCCGACTTGATTGTCTGGCGCGTTCGCTACGATGCGCAGGACATGGATATGAAATCGGCTTACAATACGCTGAAAAATCAGGCGGTGGACGTGAAAGCCTTCCTGAAAGAGAAAGGTATTTCAGAGGATGAAATGGATTTCGGCAACATTTCCACGGAGGAGCAAACCCAGTGGAGATGGGATGAAAGCCTGAATAAGAGCGTTCGGATCTTCAATGGCTATCAAGCCAGTCAGGTGGTGAAAATCCAGTCGAAAGATGTGGAGAAGGTGGAGAAGGTTATCCGCGAAATCTCTGAACTGTATGACAAAAATATCAAGATTGACAGTTACAATCCGGAATACTATTACACTAAACTGGCCGATTTGAAGCTTGAAATGCTGGCGGAGGCCTCCAAGAATGCCCGCGACCGCGCTATGACCATCACGGAGAATGCCGGCGGCAAGCTGGGTGACCTGAAGACGGCCAATACAGGTGTGTTTCAAATTACGGCCCCCAACTCCGCAGACGAGGATTACACGTGGGGTGGTGCTTTCAATACTTCTTCCAAGCAGAAGAGAGTGAGCATCAACATGAAACTCACCTATTACGTGAAATAACCGTTTTGTACATCAAAAAAGGCTCTTGAATTTCAAGAGCCTTTTTTTGTCTTATAGGACAGCGTTTTATCGTTTGGTCTGTTCTTTCTCTTTGATTTTCTGCAACTGTTTCTTCAGTGCGTCAACGGAGAGGTCGGTGGCCTCCTCGAAACTTTTGGCGGTCTTGCTGGCGATGGCGTCGTTGCCGCGGATTTTGATTCGGATATCGGCGGTCTTGTTCTCAGGAGCTTCGGTGTTTTCGAGTTTCAAGGTGACTTCTGCGCCGATGATGCCGTCGTGAACCTTGTTGAGTTTCTCAACTTTTTCGTTGATGAAGTCTTCTAACTTTTGATCCGTTTTGAAATGGACGGAAGAAATGTTAATTGTCATAATAACCTCCTTTGTTTATGCCCGTGGATGGGCTTGTTTATAAATTGATTTGAGTTGCTCCATAGAGTTGTGCGTATATACCTGGGTAGCCGCC
>JAIKYR010000065.1 GCA_024682995.1 Bacteroidales bacterium
GGAACGAAGTATGGAAATAGGTCTCTTCCTTGGAGGTGCTGGCATTCATATCGCCGCCTACCACCTCCATACGGCTGATGACACGGAACGCGTTCCGTCTGGTGGTGCCCTTGAAAATCGTATGTTCCACGAAATGCGCCATGCCCATCTGGGCGTCCGACTCATCACGAGTGCCCGCATTCACCAGCACCCCGAAATGCGAAATCGGGGCATCCAACTCCTTATGGACCAGCCGCAAACCGTTTTGCAGCCTTATAATATCGTGCGGCATTGCTCTATGGTTACCTTTTGGATGGTATTCACCATGCTCTCATCATTCGGCAGGGTGACACGGATGTAGTTGTCGGTGAATCCCGTCAGCTGGTCGTCCACCACCTCCGACTCCACAAGGACGGGCCGCGTCTGCCCCTCACATTGCGCATAAAAGGCCATTTTCTTGGCATGGGACAATTCCAGCAGACGTTCCGTGCGCTCATGCTTCACCTCCTCAGGCACCTGATCTTCCATCATGTTGGCGTGGGTGCGCGGACGACGGGAATAGGTGAACACATGCATATAGCTGACAGGCAGCTCTTCCAGAAAATGATACGTCTCCTCGAACTCTTCATCCGTCTCCCCTGGAAAACCGGTAATCACATCGCAGGCCACACAAGCATCCGGCATCAGTTTTTTGATGAAATGGACCTTGTCGGCATACTCCTGCGCTGTGTAACGCCGGCGCATGTCAGACAGTATGCGGTCGCAGCCCGACTGCAAGGGAATATGGAAATGCGGCATCAGAATCGGCGATTTGGCCACCAGTTTAATGATATCCTCCGACAAAGCCTCCGGCTCAATGGACGAAATGCGCACGCGCTCCAAGGCATTCTGCTTGACAATCGCCTTGAGCAGTTTCAGCAAGTTATCGTTCGTGCCGCGTCCGAAGTCGCCCACGTTCACACCGGTCAAGTTCACCTCGTGTACGCCGGCATCGGCGATATTCCGTATGTTCTTCAACACATTCTCAATGCTGTCGCTACGGCTTTTGCCACGTGCAATCCAGACCGTGCAGAAAGTGCAATGGTTGTTGCACCCGTCTTGGATCTTCAGGAACGAGCGCGTCCGGTCATGCACCGAGTAGGCATCGAAAAACACCGGCGTGCTCTGAGCCTCACGCTGGAGGATGAAGTCCACCGCGCTCATCTTGTTCGAGCTGCCGAACACCTTGATCACGCCGGACCATCTTTCCAGAAGGTCTGGTTTCAGGGCGCTATAGCAGCCCACCACCACCAGCGAGGCCAGCGGATTGTCACGATGGAGCTTCGAGGCGAGGTTGCGTGTCTTCTTCTCCGCCGCTGACGTGACGGCGCAGGTGTTGACAATGATGATCTCAGGGATTCCGCCCTGATGCCATCCGTTCGCCTCCAATCGGGCGGCGATGGCCGCCGACTCGCTGAAGTTCAATTTACAACCTAACGTGTGAATTTCAAAATTCTTCATAAAGCGAATTATTTATGATGCGGTGGATAATCTAAGGAATAGTGCAGCCCTCGGCTCTCCTTGCGGTCCATGGCATGCTTGATGATAAGGTATCCCACATTGATCATGTTGCGCAACTCGCAAATCTCCGGAATAAGGACAGATTTCTTATACAGTTCCTCCGTTTCACGATAGAGGATGTCGAGACGGTCGAAGGCCCGCTGCAGACGCAGGTTGGAACGCACAATACCCACATAACTGCTCATGATGGTCTGCAATTCCTTGCGTGACTGCGTAATGAGCACCATTTCCTCATTCAGGACGGTGCCCTCGCTGTTCCAGTCCGGAATATCCTGGCAGAAGGAGATACCGGGAATCGTCTGCATAGCTTTGATGCAGGCACGGTGGGAGAACACCAGCGCCTCGAGCAGCGAATTGGAAGCCAAGCGGTTGGCACCATGCAAGCCCGTTGAGGCGCACTCGCCCGAAGCATACAGGTTACGGATGGAGGTGGCCCCCCACTCGTCCGTTTGGATGCCACCGCAAGAATAATGGGCCACCGGCACCACCGGAATCATCTCCTTGGTGATGTCAATGCCGATACTGAGACACTTGGCATAAATATTGGGGAAGTGTTCGAAAATCTCCTTCTTGGGAATCAGCGTGGCATCCAGATAGACATGGTCCACGCCCTGACGCTTCATTTCCGAGTCAATGGCACGCGCCACAATGTCGCGGGGTGCCAATGAACCTCGCTCGTCATATTTCTCCACGAAGGTGGCCCCGTTCGCGTCCTTCAGGATGGCACCGGCACCGCGCATGGCCTCCGTGATCAGGAATGAAGGCGACTCTTTGGGATTGTACAAAGACGTCGGGTGGAACTGCACGAACTCCATGCCACGCACCGCCCCTTTGGCGCGATAAACCATCGCCACGCCGTCGCCGGTGGCGACCAGCGGGTTGGTGGTATGCTCGTAAACCATACCCAGACCACCCGTAGCCATCATCGTGATCTTCGCCAATACCGTGTCCACGCAGTTGGTCTCCGGATTGAAGATGTAGGCCCCGTAACAGGTGATATCCGACGAACGGCGCGTAACTTCCACACCGAGATGGTGTTGGGTAATGATTTCAAGGGCGATTCTGTTTTCTATGATTTCGATGTTCTTATGGCGTTTGGCTGCCTGGATGAGCTTTTCTTCAATCTCATAGCCGGTCATGTCCTTATGGTGCAACACCCGGAACTCGGAATGTCCGCCCTCTTTGGCCAAGGCGAAGCTGCCATCCTTGTTCTTGTCGAAGTCCACGCCCCACTCCACCAGTTCCATGACGCGTTCGGTGGACTCGCGGATGGTGAGTTCCACAATGTGGCGGTCGGAGAGTTCGTCGCCAGCCACCATCGTGTCCTCGATATGTTTTTCGTACGTGTCGGGCTGGTATATCACCGACGCGATGCCACCTTGGGCATAGCGGGTGGATCCGTCATCCATCTTGGCCTTCGTGACCATACAGACTTTTCCGTAGTTTGCCGCCTTCAGTGCGAAGCACAATCCGGCAACGCCCGAACCAATCACCAGAAAATCAACTTCTTTGCGCATAATAGAGTATATATTTAGAGCGTTGCAAAGATACAAAAAACTAATGAAACAAGAAAATTTATTTTTCAGGCCTCCCCAAGGCAGATGAACTCTCAGGTTGAACTCCAAAAGCTGGCCAGGAAAGCGAAGTCTTCACAATGCCAACCAACGGGACACACACTCCGCATGCCGCTTGGCACACTTCGCAAGTGGGACATCCCCGTTACATTTGGCTGCATCGCGGGATTCCATATGCTCAACTGCAGATATAAAAAAAGCAGACCCTCGAATGAGAGTCTGCTCTGTAACGGAACCGTAATCGGTGATGATTACTCGCCGATCTGACGACGAATGAAAGCGGTGCATTCCAGCTCTTTGTCATTGGAGTGGATGTAGTCGCGGACATTCTGTTTGCCGTCGCCACCCATAACCAGAACTTGGTACATCAGCGTGCTTTCTTTGAAGAATTTCACCAAACGGCCTTGGGCAATTTGTTGGATCTGGGCCTCGTTGAGGTTAGCGGCCTTGTTGGCAGCTTCCTCTTCCTTGATCTTGCGAGCAAGGTTGGCCTGTTCTTCGGTGATCCAACCCTTTGCCATGTTGGAGTTGATGTGATCCTCACTGTCAACGTGGGCAGGATTGATACCAGCTTTGTTCAAAGCGGCGTCAACGGCCTTGTTGATCAGTTCAAGACGGGTCTTCTCAACGCCCACAGCGAGTTCGCGATCCTTCACTTCTTGCGGGATAGCGTTCTCATCGAGTGCGAGCGGATTCATGGCTGTGATGTGCAAAGCTACATTGTGAGCGGTAGCCTTGGCATTGTCGTCATTCTTGTTGAAGCCCACGAGGGTGGCCTTGTGGTTGCCCATGTGGTTGTAAGCCTCCACGTAAGTGGCTTCCAGTGTGTCGTAGTGAGGAAGTTCAATCTTCTCACCCGTCTTGCCGGTCAGTTCGGTCAGTTTCTCGGTCACGGTCATGCCGTCAATGCTCATGGCGAGGAGCTCGTCACGGGTGTTGATGTTGGCGGCCATAGCCTTCTCGAGCAGGGTGTCCACGAAGTTCACGAATTCCTCGCCCTTAGCGACGAAGTCGGTTTCGCAAGCCACTAAGAGCATGAAGCCCTTGGTGCCGTCAGCGTTCGTCTTAGCGATAAGACGACCCTCGTTGGATTCGCGGTCAGCACGTTTGGCGGCCACTTTCTGGCCTTTCTTACGGAGGATATCGATAGCTTTCTCGAAATCGCCTTCAGCTTCAACCAAAGCCTTCTTGCAATCCATCATACCGATACCGGTCTGTTGTCTCAGTTTATTTACATCAGCAGCTGTAATTGTTGCCATAATTCAAATCGTTTTATTGTTAATGATTAATTTCTTGGGGCGTTGCGCGTGATGCGACGGCGTCTGCCGTTGTTCTCTTCGGCATTCTCCTCAGCCGTTTCCTCCACTTCGGGTTCCACTTCCTCCTGGGCGTCCTTGTTGGCTTCGCGCTCGGCGAGACCTTCCTTGACGGCTTCGCAGATGGCCTTCAGGATCACGGCAATGGATTTGGATGCGTCATCGTTTGCCGGAATCGGGAAATCAACCATTCTGGGGTCGGAGTTCGTGTCCACGATGGCGAACGTCGGGATGGCGAGCTTGCGGGCTTCGGCCAGGGCGATGTGCTCCTTCATAACGTCGATGATGAAGACTGCGGCAGGCAGGCGGTTCAAATCGGCGATGGAACCGAGGTTCTTGTCCAATTTGGCGCGCTCACGTTGGATCTGGAGCCGTTCGCGTTTGGAGATGTTGTTGAATTGGGGACTTTCAATCAGGCGGTCAATGTCGCTCATCTTCTTCACGGCCTTGCGGATGGTCATGAAGTTCGTCAGCATACCACCGGGCCAACGCTCGGTCACGTACGGCATACCGATTTCCTGCACCATGCTGGAAACGGTCTCCTTGGCCTGCTTCTTGGTGGCGACGAATAAGATCTTGCGTCCGGAACGGGCGATCTGCTTGGCGGCAGCGGCGGCCTCGTCCACTTTCTCTATCGTGCGATAGAGGTCGATGATGTGGATACCGTTCTTCTCCATGAAGATGTAGGGGGCCATGGCCGGGTTCCATTTTCTCTTGAGGTGTCCGAAATGACAACCTGCGTCCAATAATTCTTCGAATTGTAATCTTGACATGTTTTGATTTTTTTAATTGTTTACATTCTTAAAAACAACTGTGAAGTAGTTCGAAGGAAATCTCCACAGTTTCGATACTAAACAAGCTTCCGTCAGATAATATATAAATATTGTAAGACTAACGTTTGCTGAACTGGAATCTCTTACGAGCCTTCGGTTGGCCGGGTTTCTTACGCTCAACCATACGCGGGTCACGACGGAGGAATCCCTGCACCTTCATCTCGTGACGGATTTCAGGGTTGATCTCGACGAGAGCCTTGGCGATAGCCATGCGGAGAGCCTCCGCCTGACCGGTGACACCACCGCCGTCGAGGTTGGCCTTGATGTCATACTGTCCCATGACCTGGGCCAGCTGGAGCGGCTGCTCCACCTTGTACTGCAACGTGGGAACGCAGAAATACTCCTTGTAATCGCGATTGTTGACCAGAATTTGGCCGCTTCCGCTCTTCATATAGAGACGGGCGACAGCTGTTTTTCTTCTGCCTAATGTATTGATGACTTCCATTTCTATTTGATGTCTTTAATGTTAATTAACTTGGGTTGCTGTGCTTCATGCGGATGGTTGGGGCCCACATAGACATGCAGGTTCCGGAAAAGCTGGGATCCGAGACGGTTCTTCGGAAGCATGCCCTTGATGGCGTGCTCGAGAATGCGCTCCGGATATTTGCGCATCACCTCTCTGGGCGTGGCAAAACGCTGGCCGCCAGGGTACGTGGTGTGGTGGACGTACTGCTTGTCAGTCCACTTGTGACCCGTAAAACGGACCTTCTCCGCATTGATGATAATAACATTGTCACCACAATCGAAATGCGGTGTGTAGTAGGGTTTGTTCTTGCCCTTCAGTATGCGAGCCACGACGGTAGCCAAACGACCGACGATCTCTTCCTGGGCATCAATCAGAACCCACTCTTTCTTGACGATTTTCTCATTCGCCGAAATTGTTTTGTAACTTACTGCATCCATTTCAGTTTGTTTGTTTTTTTAATGGGATACGTCTTCACCCACGCACCCCGATGTTTTAATTAATTCCTTTTACTAACATTAAGGACAATAATCGGTTTATTTTAAAGCGTGCAAAGATACACTTTTTTTACTATCTGAACTACAGTGAATTAATTTTATTCACGAAATTAATTTACTGATTTTCAGTTTTATAACAAAAACAAGAAAGACAAAAGCCTTGGAAGCCCCATTCTCTTTCGAAAAAAACGCCGCGTATTTTGTCAAAAATCAAACGGTTAAGGACACCAATTCTGGCAGTTGCCGCCACAAGGTTCCCCACGACTTTTCCATGCAGGTCACATCATCTAATTGCGACTCGCGTCCGAAAAGCAGGAAGGCCATCGCCAACCGGTGGTCGCCGAGGGTTTTGAACACATACGGGGCGGACGGCCACTGCGACCGGTCCTTTCCCGTTACGCACAACATATTCTCTGACAGAAAGATGTCGGCAAAGGGGGCCAGTTGTCCGGCAAGTGCCCTCACCCGATTCGATTCCTTGTATGCAAGATTGCGCACCCCCTCAAAGCGGAACTCCGCCGGCAGCAGGCAGGCCAGCGCGGCCATCACCGGCACTACATCGGGATGGTCGGCCACGGGAAACGCCCGCTGCAACGGGGCACCAACAGGCTCTGCCACAATCTCAACGCCCTGTTCCTCTTCCCTACTCCTCACCCCCATCGCACAGAACCACTTGTCAATGACGGAGTCGCCCTGGATGGATTCCATCGTGAGTCCCGGTATCCGGAAAAAATGGCCGGGATGAAGCATGGCGCAGGCATAGACGAAAAGTGCGGAGCTCCAGTCGGCCAGACCGCCCAGCGGCATGCGCTGAAACGGCAGCTCCGGAACATCCACCGCCCAAGGTATCATCTGGCGTGTCATCTGAATATAGGATGCTGACGGCACCTCTGCAGGCAGCAGATGCAGGCATTGCAGGCCGGTGAGCGGAGCGGTAAGCAATAGTGCGGAGGCATACTGACCTGTGCGGGTGCAATCCACCGTCAGCGTGTCGGCGTGCAGCTTGCAGCCCTGGATGAGCCAGCCGTCCGCCTCCTTATGCATATGTGCACCCACGCCCCGGAGCACGTCAACCAGCTCTTCTATAGGACGTTGCAACAAACGGGGGGTGCCGGTGAGCAGCCATCCGCCAAGGGTGGCCGCCAGCAACGCCATCATAAAACGGAACGCCGCTCCGCAGTCGCGCACATCCACCCGGGTAAGGGAATCGCCAGCTTCACCCGCACGCACCGCGTCGCGAATTGTCCGCAACGCCGAGGCCGTGACGCGCACATCCGAAGGCGCATCTTCCCCCACGGACAAAGCATCGCCCGTCAAGACATAGTGTATCAGCAGATTACGAATCCGCATACTTTTTGATTCGGGAAGAACAACCGTATATTTCACGGCGGCAAAAGTAGTATTTTTTTCGGTTTGCGATTTGCGGTTCCCTGAATGTTTGGGGATTCCGCTCAACGCTATTGCGTATCGCGGAATGGTGCGAGCCAACTAATCCAAGAATGCGGCGGCACAAGAATTTGTATTTTTGGGAAAGGCCGTCTGCCGCCGCATGGTCTGCAAGTGTGACATACACCATTCCGCCGGCGACGACAGGAGCGGCGGAATCTCCTTCACGTCCCGATCAGATTTTTACCAACTTTTTGGGTACAGTTTACAAAACATCCCCGTCAGGGGATCCATATCTGTAGCCAGGGAACGCGCCCATCCCGCCACAACGCCGTCAGGCGTTGCATATCTGTAGGAATGGGGCCCCACGCAGACACAAATGCCCCGATAGGGCAAAAGCTTGGTAGAATCGTGCATACGCACACACCCTCGCGGCGCGGCAGGCGCGCGCCACGGAGAACGGAATGGGACCGCCGCGAAACGAAAATGATAACCGATGACGGGAACGAGCAGGGCCGTTCAAGGGTTTTCCGCGGAGGTCCGTGTGATACGTGGAGACCGATGAATCCCCTTACTGGGATTTGACCCGCCTGCGGGAACGCCCTCTAAAGATATGCATCCCCTGACGGGGATTCGGGGACACACGTCGTTATCTTTTCCTACCGAGCTTTGGTCCCTGCGGGACATGGTGGCCGTCAGGTTGGCCTGTCCTACCGAGCCCCACACACCTGACAGGGATTTTCAAGCACGGTGAGTGACAAATGCGACACAGAATTCCGTCAGGGATTCCTGCCCTATAGAACGGATGACACACGCGTGCCCTTACGCAAGCACCGGTGTCGGAGACACCAGATCTTATTAACACCAGATGAGCGCAGCGTAATCTGGTGTGGCGGATGTCGCCCGCAAAGCCCCGCGGCGCGGCAGGCGCGTGCCACGGAGCATTAAGCCCTCACGCCGCGGAAAAGACGACCTGCCGCCATAAAAAAATGCAATTGTCCTCCTCAACGGCAAGGAGGTTAAGGCCGTATAGAATATTTTTGTAATTTCGCGCTCAAAATGAGCAGAATAACACCGACATATTGCCCCATTAGT
>JAIKYR010000160.1 GCA_024682995.1 Bacteroidales bacterium
CGCCTCTTGCCACAGCGGTGTGATAGTTGAATAATTCTTCGGTAGGTCTGTTCCCATGCGCCATGTTCTCAAACGCCGCCGAACGGATGGTGCGGTTACGCAGCGTGATGGGGCCTATCTGACAAGGGGTGAAAATAGTAGATTCTATCATATTCTTTTTTTTATAAAAACGGATTGTTAACGTTTATTAACTGGGTTTATTATACTATAATGGCAAATTATTGAAAATCCTGTGGGCGTTTTCTGTGGTCTGGTCCATAACGGTGGCGACAGACACCTGGAAGATTTCCGCAATCTTCTGGGCGATGATGGGAATATAGGCACTCTCGTTGGGCTTGCCCCGATAGGGTACGGGCGCCAGGTATGGCGCATCCGTTTCCAGCACTATATTTTGCAACCCCACCTTGGGCAGCAGCTCTTGAAGTTTGCTGTTCTTGAAAGTCACAACACCCCCCACGCCGATGGCGAATCCGCGCTTAATGGCCCATTCGGCTTCTTGGATGCCGCCGGAGAAGCAGTGTAGTACGGCATTCAGCTCGCCGGGTTTGAAACGCTGTAGGATGCCGATGGCCTCCGAGTAGGCACTGCGGATGTGCAGCGAAAGCGGCATCTGGCGGTCGCGGGCCCAACAGAGCTGCCGGTAGAACACATCTTCCTGCTCCTTCTCAAAGGTGCGGTCCCAATAGTAGTCGAGGCCGATCTCGCCCACGCCAATGACATTGCGGTCGCTAAGATGCGCTTCCAAAAGGGCCAATTCCACGTCGTTGTCCGCTTTCACCTCCTCGGGATGCAGACCTACCAAGGCGAACATGTTGTCGGGAAACAGATCCACCGCCTCGTGCAATTGCGGTAGGGTTTCACTGCTTACGCCAGCCAGGATCATCCGAGTGACGTTCGCGTCAATGGCACGCTGCACAGCGGCCTCGAACTCCTCCGGATAGTATTCCCGGTACATGTGTGTATGCGTATCTACAAACGGCATGACAGAGGGATATTAAATAAGAGACGGCATTTGCACGCCGTCTCTACCATAAATATAATAATTAGGATTAAGATTATTCTTCGTCTTTGTGTTCTTCTTCGTACTTCTTGATGATTTCACTCTGAACATCGGCAGAAACCTGCTGGTATTCGGCGAATTTCATGCTGTAGGAAGCACGGCCGGAGGTGATGGAACTCAGCGTGGTGGAGTATTTGTTCATCTCAGCCAACGGAATCTTGGCGTGAATCATCTGGAAGGCGCCTTCGGCATCCATACCCATCATGATACCACGACGGCCCTGAAGGTCGGTCATCACATCACCCATACGGTCGGCGGGCACGAAGATGTCCACATCGTAGATGGGTTCCAGAATCTTGGGACCGGCGTTCTTGAAGGCCTCTTTGAAGGCGTTACGGCCAGCCAACTTGAATGCCAACTCGTTGGAGTCAACCGGGTGCATTTTACCGTCGTAGATGTTGACCACGATGTCGCGGGCGTAAGAACCGGTAAGCGGACCCTCTTCCATCTTCTCCATGATACCCTTGAGGATGGCGGGCATGAAGCGTGCGTCGATGGCACCACCCACGATACAGTTGTTGTAGATGAGCTTGCCGCCCCAAGGCAGGTCGTACGTCTCCGTGGCACGGATCGGATATTTGGTCTGGGTGGGCATACCATCGTAGTAGGATTCGATGAGCATGTGTACCTCGCCGAACTGGCCGGAACCACCGGACTGTTTTTTATGACGATACATAGCCTCAGCGGATTTGGTGATGGTCTCACGATACGGGATCTTCGGGGCATAGTATTCAACTTCAATCTTGTTGAGCTTCTCAATCATCCATTTCACGATGTTGAGGTGTTGCTCGCCCTGGCCGGAGATGATCATCTGCTTCAATTCCTTGGACTGTTCCATCAGGAAGGTTGGGTCTGTTTTGCGGATTTCGTTCAACACCTGGCCGAGTTTCTCGTCGTCGGCGCTATTCTTGGCGCGGACAGCGGTGCGGAACTTGGGATCCGGATAAACAGTGGGCTCGATGATGTCGTCACCCTTGGCCACCAGCGTGGTGCCCGTCGGGGTGTTTTTCAGCTTGATGGTGGCCACAATGTCGCCAGCCACAGCCTTCTCGACTTCCACTCTGTTCTTGCCGGCGAACACTAACAGCTGGGAGATTCTCTCCTTGGTGTTGGTGTTGCTATTGGTCAAGTCGGCGGCCTTCACCACTTCGCCGTCGGCGATCTTCATGAAAGCGACTTCGCCGAGGTGTTGCTCGATGGCGGTCTTGAACACGAAGCCCACGAACGGCTCGCCAGCATTGTATTTGTGCTCATTGCCGTTGGTGGCCTTCATAGCGGGAGCCTCGTCAGGTGTGGGGCAGTTCTTGATGATGAGGTCCATGAGGCGGTCAACGCCTTGGTCGGTCTTGGCGGCCACGCAGATCACCGGGAAGGTGCCGCGGTTGGCGATACCGAGCTTGAGACCTTTCACCATATCCTCTTCGGAAAGAGTGCCTTCTTCGAAGAATTTGTCCATGAGAGCCTCGTCGTTCTCAGCGGCGGCCTCGATGAGGGCGCTGTGCATCTCCTCAGCCTTGTCGGCGAGGTTGGCGGGGATGTCTTCCACCACCATCTTGCCACCGTTGGCCGGGAATTTGAGGAGCTTCATTTGGAGCAAGTCAATGACGGAGTCGAAGCCGATGCCGGCGTTCACCGGGAACTGGAACGGCATCACGCTGCCGCCGAAGTACTCCTTCAGCTGATGAAGAGTCTCGTCGAAGTTGGCCTTCTCGTGGTCGAGCTGGTTCACGGCGAACATGACGGGAACATGCATCTCTTTGGTGCGGCGCCACTGGATCTCGGCACCCACATCCACGCCGTTCTGGGAGTTGATCACCATGAGGGCGGTATCCATGACGCGGAGCGCGCCGATGGTCTCACCAATAAAGTCATCAAAACCCGGACAGTCAATCATGTTGATCTTCTTGCCTTCAAATTCGGCATACATCACGGTGCTTTGGATGGACTGCTGTCTCTCCAATTCCACATCGCGATAGTCTGAAATGGTGTTCTTATCTTCTACCGTTCCGCGTCTGCTGACTACGCCTCCGTGGAAGGCCATGGCTTCAGCCAAGGTGGTTTTACCTACACGGTTACCACCGATGATGGCAACATTTCTGATTTCTTTCGTCTGATAAACTTTCATTGGGGATTTTAATTATTTGATTTATAAATTCTTGTTGTTTTTAATAAGGGGCGCAAATATACACTTTTTTTGAATATAAAAATGCAAGTATATACGTGTTTTAGAAACCCGTCCAGAACATCTCCCAGAATTTATGCTCCATTTCCTCCCAAACCTGTCGGGTGGCACCGGCAAAATCGGCGGAATATTGGTTCAAAGCGGTTTGGGCCTCTTTGGTCTTGCCGTCATGAATCAGACTCACAGCCTTCTTCTCCAAGTCCGGCAGCTCGTTGAAAGCCTTGGTCTCGAAGCGGGCCACATTGTCCAACACAGTCTTCTTGGCGACGCCCCAGCGCACCTGGGCCAGCTTGTTGGCCTTGCGATAGTGCCAAAGCACTGCGTTGTCGTTGTAGCCGAAATGGCCGCAGATGTTGAATCCGGCGGGCATCTTGGTGCTTCCTGCATAGATGGGGATGCGCGGACTTTGTCCGGGATTCTCTAGCGAGAACCAGCAGAGGCCTCCCACCTCATCGGGCAGCCAGCTGCGGCATTGGATGATAGTGGAGTAGGAGCACCACGACATGGCCACGCCGCGGTAGAAGGTCACGGCGCCCGGCTTCAGCATGTTGTACATAGCTCGCTCGTTGCCATCCATCCAGGGATTGGCGTTGGGGCACACCACGGTATCGTACACGATTTCGCCAGCCTCGTTTTTGCGTTTTTTGGGATAGAGGAGGTTCTGCGTCTGGTCCAGTTCGGGGCAACCCTCATAGTTGGCGCGGAAGAGTTCCATCACCCGTTGCGGCGACACTTTCTCGTCCGGTTTGATGGAGAAGGGCAGCTCGTCGGCGTCCAAGGCAAAATGTTTTGAGGGAGCCAGTTGGGTGAAGATGTACCATTCGCGCTCCTTGAAGTTCTTTTTGCCGGAATAGGACGACGGGAAGGCCTTCCACCAGATGAAATCGCCTTTGCCGTCCCAGAGGCCGTATTTCTTGGCCACCTTCTCGATATTGTCAGAACACATGAAATAATCCTTGTTTTTGCGGTCGAGCTTGCCGATGCGGGCCACGTTGCAGCTCACGGCCACCTCATCGTCGGGCACGCGTTGGGCGGCCCAGATGCCGCCGATCTGGTCGGGGCCCTCGCCCAAGATCTCCATCTGCCACACCTCTTTCTTGTCGGCGATGGTGATGCACTCGCCGCCGTCGCCGTAGCCGTACTTGGCAATCAGCTCGCCGATGAGGCGGATGGCGTCGCGGGCATTGTCGCAGCGCTGCAGGGCAATGCGCTGCAGTTCTTCAATGAGGAACATTCCGTTCTCGTTCTGCAGGGTGTCGGGGCCGGAGAAGGTGCTTTCGCCCATGGCCAACTGCTTTTCGTTCATGCAGGGGTACGCCGTGTTCATATAGGCGTAGGTGTGAGGCGCTTCGGGAATCTCGCCAGCCAGCGTCACGCCCTCCATGGCCTTGGGCGAGCTGGTGTGCATGGTGCCCTTATAGACCTTGTGCATGGTGCCGGGCTTGTGGTCGGCGGCGGGCTCCATGGTCACCCAGGTGCGGTACTTGCTGTCGCAGGTGTGCGAGGTGATGACGGAGCCGTCGGTGGAGGCCTTGCAGCCCACCATGATGGAGGTGCAGTTGGCGCCCACAAGCTCGGTCTCCTGAGCCTTGAGCGGGAGGCAGAGGACTGCCACACAAAGTGTTAAAAGTAAAAGTCTGGTTTTCATAACGTGTATTAAATTTTAAATGTTTCAATTTTCAATGTAGCCAGTTCAAGGCTCTGTTTATGATTTTCTCATGCCATTCTTTTTCATTGCCAGATTTTTTTGCCATCAAATTGGAGAATTCAAAAAAGTCTTTGACTTGTTGAGGATTTGGTACATAATCGGCTTTGTAGGAGTCTTCAATCATTTTTTGAAAAATATTCAATGGAAGAGGAATAATGGTTGATGTGCCACCATATAACACTATATTCAGGTGATGAAGCAAATAGAAATGGCTGATGCAGGCATCGTGGATAGTTGGAGCGACAAACAAACCATAGCAGGGTTTGTTTGTGCTTGTTTTCAATTTTCCGAGATGGCGTGACACTGGCTCCCCTTCTGTCTCGTATTGTCGTTGGCCTGCCGATAATGTGACTTCTACAGAAACGTAAAAATCACCATAGTCACAAATGATATCAGCCATGTTTCCAGATGCTGTGGAAAGGGGATTCCCGTAATCATCGAATTTGATATTGGCTTTAATATCCCCTCCGTCAAGCATGGTCATTGCCCGCCAAGTGTTCCATTCCATTATTAGCGGAGCATCGTAGATTTTATTGTTCTTTATTTGTTCAAAGGTATTTTGTATATCATCATAAAAACAATAGTCTTTTAGTTTTGTGATTTGCGAAGACAATGTTGCTTTCTTGCGTTTTTCAAGCAAATCGGCTAACAAATCTTTGAGTTCAAAAAGAGAGGATTTTTCTGAAATTTTAATATTTGGAAAATCTGTCTTGATTTTTTTGACAAGCAGTTGTCTGTTATCGGTTAGCAATTTTGGGGTTTCTGCTTTGCCAAGATAATCGGCATATTCATTTTCTTTAGAAAAAACGACAGGTTCTCGAGATGTGTTTTTTAAGATATAATCCACATCAGCTGTGCGTTCCGGCACGATAGACAGCGATTTTCCAACATGAGATACGGCAACAAGGCCTGTTGCGCGAAAGTAGCGGAAGCAGGCATCCGCATAGTCCCGCATATTGCTTGCCTGTGTATCCAAAAATTTGTTTAGAGATTTGCTGTCACTTTCTCTTGTTTTGAGGTCTCCTTTTGAAATTCTTTCATGAAAGATGGAGGAAAGCTCTTGTCGCAAATATTCTGCTTTGAATTTACGATAATTCCCATTGTGTTTGGCTTTTTCCTCCCTGAATATTTCGATTTTTTCAACTATATTGTCAAATTTATGATAATCAGTAAGTTGCATACCAAATATTTGCAACTCGTCGAATTTCAATGTCCCCAAGGTGCGCACTAACCGTAGCAATTCAAGATACGGCTTGACGCAGAAGTATGCTGCCTTTTCTGTCGGTTTATGATAAGGAGAAGGAATTTGGAATTTCAGCATTTGCCGTAGAAACACTTCGTCTTTACGTTTTGCGGATAAAAGCTGTTGACCCGCGGGCGTAAGTTGAATGTTAGGCTTAAGGGTCACAAAACCTAATGATTTAGGAGCTCTGTTTATCCTGTCTCTTGCACTGAAGGACGGGTCGTTTTCCCCGATGCCCTGATAAAAATCAGCTTCTCTTAACGCTTTCATAAAAGCTGTCTGGGAATCTTTATTCCATACCAACCCATTGAATTGTTCTATTAAAAGAGCAATCTCCGCTACCATTTTTTCTGGAGTGCGAGGAGAAGTTGTAAGAAACAACAATTGACTACTTACGCTTGCCATATTCTTTTTGTTTTTCAAATGCCAACAGTTGAGTTATTTCAGGAATATTTTCATATTCAACAGGTTCCAAATGAGCTAAATCACGTTTGTAATTGGCCACAATAATATGCGTGGCACTGGATTTGAAACGATTACGTATGTTTACTGCATAGTTTTTTTTGTACTCATCCTGAATATAGTTGCGATATAATTCTTCAGTAAGTGGGGTTTTCCCAATAACCATTAGGGTTTTACAAGACAAGTTTTTAAAATCTTCAGCTAATCTGCGATGTTCGTCCTCGTTAAATCCATCTTCACGATAGGTCACATTTCCATAGTCGGAGAAAATACAATCGTAAGGAGGGTCAAGGAATATGAAATCATCATCTTCAGACATGTTGAAAATCTCGCTATAATCCAAGTTGAACAACGAAGCACGTTGCAATAACTTACTGTGTAACAATGATACACTTTTTGTGTTCAGACTTTTATAACGACCGAAAGGGACATTGAAATCACCTTGTGCATTATACCGAATCATCCCTGAATAAGCTGTTTTGTTTATATAGTAATAAAGCAGCGCCTCCGAATACATTTTTTTTTCTATCCCATTGTATTGATTTCGTAAATGATAATAAAGTTCCTCATTCCTGTCTTCAACTTTCTCATTAGGGTGTTTGACTTTCAATTTGTCAAATTCCGCACGATTTATAGCATACAACTCTTCTAACTCATCCAATTCTTTACGTAGGCTGTCATATTGATTACGGACACCGTCATAAAAACCCATTAATTTCTTGTTGATATCGTTAATGATGGCTTCACGAGGTTCAAGATGGAAAAAAAGAGCTCCCCCTCCGAAAAAAGGTTCTATATAGCGTCCTCGGAAATGAGGTATTTGCCATATTAAAGTGGAAATCTCTCTTGATTTTCCTCCCCTGTATTTTATCATTGGCTTCAACGGCATAATAACAGTTTTTATGATTTACAAAATAACACTTCTTTGCTTTTTCATTTTTTCTCAAAATGTCTCCCCACCAACCGGTAGGTCTTCATACCGCCGATGAGGTTATAGACCTCTCCGAAACCCGACTGCATCAGGATGCGGGCGGCTACGTAGCCACGCAGGCCCACCTCGCAGAACACCACGGTTTTCTTGTCCGGATCAATATCGTCCAGAAACTCACGCAGCTCGTCCACAGGGTAGTTCTCGGCCCCTTCTACAGTGCCCGTCTTGAATTCCTGTATTTCACGCACATCCAACAGGTTGATATCTTCCCCTTTGTCCAAAATCTCATCCAATTCGGCGGCCTGGATGGGGTTCATCAGATGGGCGAGGATGTTCTCGGCCACCATGCCGGCAAACATCACCGGGCTTTTTGCCGACCCGTAGGGCGGAGCGTAGGCGTGCTCGCTGTTCACCAAATCGAAGATAGTGCCCTGATGTTTCATGATCAGTGAGATGGCATCTATCTGCTTGTCCACATTCTGTGTGCCCACCGCCTGCGCACCCAAGATCATCCCGTTTTGCGGGTGGAAGTTGAGCTTCAGGTGGATTGGGGAGCCGCCAGGGTAGTAGGTGGCGTGAGCCGCCGGATGCACAATGACGGTCTGGTATTCGATATTATGTTTTTTTAACATGTTTTCCGACAATCCCGTGCTGGCCGCCGTTAGGTCGAAGATTTTGGCAATGGCGGTGGTAACGGAGCCCTGATAGCGGACGGTCTGGGGATACACCATGTTCATGGCTGCGATGCGAGCCTGCAAGTTGGCGGGTCCGGCCAAAAAGTTACAATAAGGCTTGCCTGTGATGGGATGCGGGTATTCGATGGCATCGCCCACGGCGAAGATGCACTCGTCGGAGGTCTGCAAAAATTCGTTAACACGGATGCCCTTGGCCTCCCCGATTTCCAGTCCGCACTCCTCCGCCAAGCGGGTGTTCGGGCGCACGCCGATGCTGAGGATGGCCATCCGGCAGAGGATTTCCGTGCCGTCGTCCAGTTTCACCACCAAGCCGTCGTCCGCCTTGCGGAAGGCAGCGAGCCCGTTGCCGGTGATGACGCGCACGCCCTTGTCGGCCAGATGCTGCTGCACGATGGCAGCCATCGGCCAATCCAACGGCATGAGCACATGCTCGGCCTTCTCCACGATGGTTACGTGGTAGCCCGTTTTTTGCAGATTTTCAGCCATTTCCAATCCGATGAAGCCGCCGCCGATGATGACCGCTTCCGCTCCGTCGCAAAGTCTTTCTGCCGCTTCCGCCTTGATGCGGTCGCAGTCGCTGACATTACGCAGGGTGAAGATACCCGGCAGGTCCACGCCGGGTACAGGCGGCACAATGGGTTCGGCACCGGGAGAGAGCAGCAGGATGTCGTAGGCCTCCTCATACTCTTTGCCGTTGCGCAGGTTTTTCACCGACACGGTCTTGCGGTCACGATGGATGGCCGTCACCTCGTTGAGGGTGCGCACATCCGCGTCGTAGCGGTTGCCGAAGGAGACGGGCGTCTGCACAAAGAGCTTCTTGCGTTCCTCGATGGTGTTGCCGATGTAGTAGGGCATGCCGCAGTTGGCATACGAGATGTGCTCGCCCTTCTCAAGAATGACGATCTCGGCATCTTCCTGGATGCGTTTGAGGCGCGCGGCTGCGGAGGCTCCGCCGGCCACACCGCCGATGATGACATATTTCATAATAGTCTGTATTTTAATATGTTGACTTTTTTGTTTGCCAATGCAAAAATAATTAAAAAAACGATACGGGAAACGATAGACACCGCTCATTTCCGACGCATGTACATGGATGGCGTCTGCCCGTACTTCTTGGCAAAGGAACGCAGGAACGTGGAGTAGGAGTTGAAACCGGCCATCTTGCAAATCTCTTCCAAAGAGTGCGAATGTTCCTCATCGTGGGCATCTAACAGGGCCTTGGCCTCTTCCAAACGGAAATCGTTGATGAAGTCGTAGAAGGTCATCGCCTTTTCTTGGTTGATGTAATTGCTCAGATACTGCCTGTTGGTTCCCAAAACCGATGCCAACTTGTTTAATGTCAGCGATTTATCTAAATAATAACGATTATCGCGAATGATAGTTTCGATGTTTTTGTCCACTAAAGACTCATGATAAGAAGCCCGATCCGCATCCGCATCGGTTGGAGTTCCATCTTCCGCACTGACATTTTGGAATGTGGTAATGATTTCATTTCCTTCGTTGGAAATGGAGTACACTTTCTGCTGTACGATTTTCCGTGTCACGAAGATGACAAATACGATGGTGACCAAGCAGTAGAGGGTGTCGAAGAGCAGGTTTTTGTCGGCTTGTGGGGCGGAAAACCAGGTCTGTTGCGAAACGCTTTCAAAAGCCCACAGCAACTGGATTACAAAAAGCAGAATGCATAGGACGGCGCTCCAGCGGAGGTCGAAGTATTCCATGTCACCTACGTTGTCGCGCAGCATGGCAGTGTATCTCTTTATGGAAATCAGAAGGGAAACCAGTAGGGCTAACGAGGCGGCCAGCGTGAAGATCTGCATGACGGGATACACCCAGGGCCTTTTCGTGATGGCGAACAGGAGCATCGCGCCTACGAAAGGGATTTCCATCAGCAGCAGCTGTCCGATGCGGAACCGGTTGGGGAAGACCAGCGATACGGCAAACATCATATAGGCACCCACGATGATGTAATCATAGAAGATGAGCAGCAGATTCAGGAATTCGGAGAACGGCAGGTGCCGGCAGGAGGCCACCACGAAATTGTTGAAAAAGCCGAAGGCATGCAGCATCAAAACCGCCGCGAAGAGTTTCTGGAACTGGTAGGTGCGGTGGTGCCGGAACAACAGCACCGCACAGCCGATCAGCGCACATTGCGTGAAACCGGAAACGAAGCAGAGCAGCAGGTAAAGGGATTCGCCATTCATGTCGGCAATATTTACAAGTAAATTTCCGCCAGCACTTTCTCCTCGTTCTCCCACGTCAGCTCGCGGGCGGCGGTGCGGCAGTTGGCTTTGCAGTTGGCGTAGATGTCGGGGTTCTGCTGCAACTCCTTCACGGCGGCGGCGATGGCTTCGGGGGTCAGCGATTCGGCCACCACACCCACACCATAGTGCCGGACGATGGCGGCCCGCTCCACCAGATTGGACACCACCTGCGGCGTACCCGCTTTGATGTACTCGAAGATCTTGTTGGGCAGGCTGAAGCGCAGATTCTCGCTGATGTCGCGGTCAAGGGCCATCCCCACATCCGCCAACGCCGTGTAGTTGAACAGCATCTGCTGGTTCTGGCGGCCCACAAAAGTGACGCGATTTTCGATGTTCAGATCCTTCACCATCTTTTTCAGCACCGGCAGCACCGTGCCGTTGCCCACAATCATCAGATGTGCGTCAGGCAGCAGAGGCATGGCCTGCACCAACTCCTCGCCGCCGCGTCCCTCGTTGATGGCGTTGCCCTGCAGGATCAGGATGAACTTGCCCGCGGGCATACCCAACGATTCCCGTGTTTCCGTAATGGGCGGCGTGCCCGCGGGCGGGATGTTGCGCACCAAATAGGGACGTATGCCGTATTCCAATTCATACTGGTCCACAATGGACTGGCTCACTGTAATCACCGTTTCCAATTTCGGGAAACAGAAATGTTCAATGCCACTCCACACCTGAAATGCCACGGGATTGCTCACCACTGACAGCTCGCCACAAAAGTATTCGTGACTGTCATAGACCAATCTTTTACGACGTAACCTGCTTACCAAGAAATTGGGCAAAAGCGTATCCAAGTCGTTGGCAATCAAAATATCACATTTTTTAAATAAAAGATAGAAAAACAACCGCAGATTATATTCTGCGTAAAAAAACTTACCTTTCCGAAAGAGAAGGCGCATTCGGTGGGTGTGATATTTCCGGGGTTCGAGATTGGGAGAATCGCTGTACCGCCGGCCTACTAGCGTGACATCATAGCCATTCCGCGTGAGGAAAAGGGCTACCTTGTCCACGCGGGGGTCCGTGTAGAGGTCGTTGGTGACAGAGAGGATAGCGCGTCTCATTATTCGGCTGCGTTTCTGCCGTGACAGTTTTTGTATTTTTTGCCGCTGCCGCAAGGACAGGGTTCGTTGCGTCCTATTTTCTTCTCCACGCGGATGGGTTGTGCGCCCTTGCCGCCAGGGGCCACTTGTCGTCCGCCGCCCGGCACTTCCTGCCGTCCGGTGGTCAGCTTCTTGGCATCCGACTGCGGCAGCTGGGCTTCACGCACCTGGGTCTCCTCCGCCATAGGCAGCTTGCCCTTATTGAGGAAGGAGACAATCTCCTGACTGATGCGCACCAGCAATTGGTCGAAAAGGTTGAAGGATTCCAGCTTGTAGATCAACAGCGGGTCCTTTTGCTCGTAGGAAGCATTTTGCACACTCTCCTTCAAATCGTCCATAGCGCGGAGATGCTCCTTCCACGCATTGTCGATGACAGCCAGTGTGATGCCCTTCTCAAACGACAGACCTACTTCACGGCCCTTGGTTTCATAACATTTCTTCAGCGGGGCAATGATGTTGATGGTCTTGGTGCCGTCAGTAAAAGGTATGGCGATGTTCTGGAAACGGTCGCCATGCTCCATATACACGTGCTCTATGACGGGATACGCCTGCTCGCTGACGTGCATCAGTTTCTGTTTATAATGCTCATACACAACGGGGTAAAGCTGTTCAATGAGTTTATTGGGGCGTTCTTGAAGGAAATAGCCCTCCTCGAAGGGGGATTCGCAGCCGAACGTCTTGATCATGTCCGTGCAGAAGCCCTCGTAGTCCTTGGCTTCCCAGTTTTCAGAGACGGTGGTAGTGCAAACATCTTCCACCATCTGGGCGATGTCGATGGCCAAGCGATCGCCGAAGAGCGCATTGCGGCGTTTGCGGTAGATGGTGGAACGCTGTTTGTTCATCACATCATCGTATTCCAACAAACGCTTACGGATACCGAAGTTGTTCTCTTCCACTTTCTTCTGGGCCCGCTCGATGGATTTGGAAATCATGCTGTGCTGGATAACGTCGCCCTCCTGATGGCCCATGCTGTCCATCACCTTGGCAATACGGTCGGAGCCGAAGAGTCGCATGAGGTCGTCTTCCAAAGAAACGAAGAACTGCGAACTGCCCGGGTCGCCCTGACGGCCGGAACGGCCTCGCAGCTGGCGGTCCACACGACGGGAGTCGTGACGCTCGGTGCCGATGATGGCCAAACCACCTTTTTCTCTCACCGTGGGGGTGAGCTTGATATCGGTACCACGACCTGCCATGTTGGTGGCAATGGTCACGGTGCCCTCACGTCCGGCCTCGGCCACAATGTCAGCCTCCTTCTTGTGCAGTTTGGCGTTCAACACATTGTGCTGGATGCGGCGTGCCGAGAGGATTTTGGAGAGCAACTCGGAAGTCTCCACAGAGGTGGTACCCACCAAAACGGGCCGTCCCTCCTCGTGGAGGCGGATAATCTCATTCACCACGGCGGCGTATTTCTCACGTTTGGTCTTATAAACCAAATCGTCGGCATCGATACGGATGACGGGTTTGTTGGTCGGGATGACCACCACATCAAGTTTGTAGATGTTCCAGAACTCGCCGGCTTCCGTCTCAGCGGTACCGGTCATACCGGCCAGCTTCTTGTACATACGGAAGTAGTTCTGCAAGGTGATGGTGGCGTAGGTCTGCGTGGCGGCCTCCACCTTGACATTTTCCTTAGCTTCAATAGCTTGGTGCAGACCATCGGAGTAGCGGCGGCCCTCCATGATACCGCCCGTCTGCTCGTCCACGATTTTCACCTTGTTGTCAATGATGACGTACTCCACATCCTTGGCGAACATGGTGTAGGCTTTCAGCAACTGGTGAACGGTATGGATGCGGTCGGAGGCGGCGGCGAAGTTGGTGTAGATCTCCTCTTTCTTTGCCGCTTTTTCCTGCGGGCTGAGGTTTTGTTTTTCCAGATCTGCGATCTCGGCACCAACATCAGGCATGATGAAGAGCTTGGCCTGCTCGGCATCCTTGCTGATGACATCGATACCTTTTTCCATGATATCGACGGTGTTCTGTTTTTCTTCAATCACAAAATAGAGTTCCTCGTCGATGAGAGGCATGTTGCGGTTCTGGTCCTGCATGAAGAAAGCCTCGGTGCGTTGCAGAATCTGTTTGATGCCGGGCTCGCTGAGGTACTTGATGAGGGCCTTGTTTTTGGGCAGACCGCGGTGGGCGCGCAGCAACAGCATGGGTCCTTCATCCTGCGGCTTGGCATCTGGATTCTCGGCGAGCAATTTCTTTGCCTTGGTGAGAATTTCCGTCACTAATACGCGCTGGGCGTCGTACAGTTTTTGCACGATGGGCTTGTACTGGTCGAATTCCTGCTGGTCGCCTTTGGGTGTAGGACCGGAAATGATCAACGGGGTACGGGCGTCGTCGATGAGCACGGAGTCCACCTCATCCACGATGGCGTAGTTGTGGGGCCGCTGGACCAGCTCGCCGGTGTTGCGGGCCATGTTGTCACGCAGGTAGTCGAAACCGAACTCGTTGTTGGTGCCGTAGGTGATGTCGGCGTTGTAGGCACGGCGGCGTTCGTCGGAGTTGGGTTCATGCTTGTCGATGCAGTCCACGGTGAGGCCGAGGAACTCGTACAGACGTCCCATCCACTCGGAGTCACGCTTGGCCAGGTAGTCGTTCACAGTCACCACGTGCACGCCTTTGCCTGGAAGAGCGTTGAGATAGACGGGCAGGGTGGCCACGAGGGTTTTACCTTCACCCGTCGCCATCTCGGCAATCTTGCCTTCATGCAGTACGATGCCGCCGATGAGCTGCACGTCGTAATGGCACATGTCCCAGGTAATCATGTTGCCGCCCGCCGACCAGCTGTTGCGGTAACGGGCGATGTCTCCGTCAATCTCGATGCCGTCGTGCGTGGCGGCCAGGTCGCGGTCCAAGTCGGTAGCCTTCACCTCAATGATCTCGTTCTCCTTGAAGCGGCGTGCCGTCTCCTTCATCACCGAAAAGGCCTCCGGAAGGATATCCATCAGCACCTTCTGCGTGGTGTTGTAAACCTTGTCTTCCAGTTTCTCCACCTCCTTGTACAAATCCTGCTTCTCCTCAATGGGCAGGTCGTAGTTGGAATCCAAGTAGGCGCGGATCTCTTCCAGACGATCCTCTTCCACTTTGGTGGCTTCACGGATGGTTTCCCTAAACTCCACGGTCTTATGACGAAGGTCGTCCGTGGATAACATCTTTATGGTTTCATAGGCTTCCAGGGCTTTGTTCAACAGCGGTTTCAGCTCTTTCATATCCCGGTCTGCCTTGGTGCCGAAGATTTTGGTCAGAAAATTTGCCATAGTTTATACGTTCTATTTTTAAAAGCTGCAAAAGTACAAAAATTGTGCCAATTGCCAGCAAAACCATGTCTTAACTTTTCATCTCTTTTCTTCCACCTACGCTGTCATCTCCCAGACTTCGCTTTGGAGGAAGCCACAGACGCGGATTGCGCGGCTGTTGTCGTGGAAGGTGATGGTGAAAAATGTCTTCTGTGAGGGCGTTCTCTACGCTTTTTTACCTGTTGCGCGCCCTCTACAAATGTAACCCCGTTTTCCACACACCATTCCCGCCATCGCGCTTTGTAATAGTTGCTGTTGGTTTCATCTGCCATAACCTTTTTGAATGTCAGAATGGCGGCCACCTCTTCCGGCTTTTGCACGGGGTTGTGCTGCAGGATCAGCACATCTACAACTGCTTTTGATGGGGTGGGATAGAGGTGTTCTTTTCTTTTCAGAAGGTAAAATGTTTCATCACGATATCGTATAAAAGGACCTCTTTTACAAAGAAAAGGCAGATCAAAAACCGATGTGTCCACAGGCACAAATTGGCGGCTGGCGTGCTGTTTAACAGCATGGTTCTGAATAGAATAGGAATAATGCGAACTCTTTTCATCATGGATGGAATCTGAAAAGAGAACGGCCTGCTGCCGGTGGCAGAAGTCAATGGCACTCACCCCACGGATGGCATACACCGTCACCTCCTCTTGCCGCATCAACTTCGTTTTCCGTATGCCAAAACAGAAAGAAAAGAGAGCGAAACTTCCGTATGCCACCCAGAAAATCCATCGCCGCCGGAATTGAAAAAGCAGATAAACGCTTGTTATACAAATGTATAAGAACAATACTTGCGGCACTGAGAAGTCAATGCCTGTGGTAAGTGCTCCCGGCAACCCCTCGATGCCGCCGATGATGCCGTTCATCAGGCGTATTTCGCGGGTGAGGAGCCACGCGCCCCAGCCGGCCAGTCCCGGAACCCACGATACGACCAGTAGCAGGATGCCCGTAATCATCACGATGAACGACAAGGTGATGACCGATAAGTTGGCGAGGATGAAGTAGTTGGGAAACTGTCCAAAATAGTAAATGGAAATCGGAAACGTGCCGATTTGGGCTGCCACCGACACCGAAAGCAGTTCCCAAAAGTAATTGCCGATTTTGCTTCTGCACGACAACAGTCCTGTGATGCGCGGCTGGAACCACACGATGCCGAACACCGCGCCGTAGCTGAGTTGAAACCCCACCTCGAAAAGCAATAAAGGGTTGATAGTCAATAGAATAAAGAGTGAGGCCAGCAGACTGTGAATCACATTGGTGCTCCGGCGCATGAGCGTGCCGGCGGAGACGAAGGTAAACATGGTGGCCGAGCGTGTGACCGATGGTGACAGTCCCGTGATGCCGGCATACAGCCAGATGACAGTGACGATGAGCAGGGTTTTGACAATCCGTGTGCTACGGAATAAGTCCAACGGCTTGAGGATAAAGTCGATAATCATGAAGATAATGCCTACGTGCATCCCCGACACGCACAGGATGTGGCTTACGCCGGCGGCGGCGTAAGAGGCTTTGAGGTCGGGTTCCATCGTGTCGTCGTCGCCTAACAAAATGGCACGGATGATGTCGTATTCCTGCCCCGACATGCCGCTGCGGGCAAAAGTGTGCGACAGCTGCTGCTGCAGTATGCGGGCGGTTTCCCGGAATACATTGGGCACGTCACGGCCCACCACTTTCCAATGCCCTGCTCTCACATATCCTGAATAGAAAATGCCTTTTCGCTGCATATATTTTTGATAATCAAAAGCATGCGGATTTTTTGGCGGGGCAATCTCTTCGGGCGAAAACGCCACGAACAGAACGTCGCCGTAGCGGAGCTTTTGGGCCGCCGAATCCTTTTGCACGTACAGCAGCACTTTTTCCCGCATCGCGCGTCCGGAGGCGGAATGTTGGATTTCGACCATGGTCTTCATGCTCTTTCCCCGCTCCATGGGAATGTCGATGACGCGGGCCACCCAGCAGAATTCCTGCCCCAACGCCGCCTCTTGCCCTTCGGAGCGATGGGAAGACAATCGGAAAAAGGTGACCGTCATCCCCGCCAGCACAAAGCCTATGACGAGCAGAACAGTCTTTAAACCCTGCCATTTATAATGCCGATAACGAAAGAAAACAAGTGAAAAAAGCAGAATAAAAACGATGAAACCCGTCAAAATCTTGCACAACAACCATGAAATATGGCCATAATAAGCCCATAATATGCCGAAAATGTAAGGAAACAGTATTTTTGTCAAAGGATAGTT
>JAIKYR010000079.1 GCA_024682995.1 Bacteroidales bacterium
TTCACAAGAGTGAACATCCCCTTTGTATCCCTCACACTTGCCTTTGAAGATCATATTCCCCCGGCTGTCATATTCAAAAGTCTCCATCCACTGCGCCACCCTGTGGTCCTCTTGATGTGCGACTATATTGCCCTTTTCGTAGTAGCAATACGAATCAACACGTGAGAGGGTTTTTGTCTTCTGTGGGTTTTGAGGTTGTTTTTTTTCTCTCTTTTTATCATAACGGAACTCATAGCTTTCCATCCTGACAGGTCTGCCATTTTCGTCTAAAAGAATATTTCTTTCAGAAATACAATCGTTGTTGACAAGTTCAACACGTTTTGTCAAGAGACCGTTCTGGTTGTAAGAGTACTCGAAAACACGCCCTTTGTTATAAATATTCCGGACGATATGGCCGTTTTCAAGAATGCAAATGTTTATGTTGGAAATGCTGTACGCTGCTGAATTGGCCAGTATTGCGGGCAGCGCCTTTGGGGTGCTGAAATCGTATGTCTGCGGATTCAGAAGGGATACATCGTCTTCTGAATACCGTGTCAACTGACCGGTTGGTGAAAACAGATACGTTTTTTGGATGGCGTATGCCCCTACGGAGTCTTGACACTGCTTCAGTTCTTCGGGGAGGATGGCCTTTCTGACCCAAATGGGTTCTTCGTAAAAGCAGGGTATGGAGAGATGGTAACTTACCGGAGTCGGTTTGGATGTCACAATCAGGCTTTTGACACGGCCGTTCAAGGAAATATTCAAATAATTGTAATGGTGATAAAAACGCTGAGTCTCCGGGTATGGCACATTGTCAGTATATTCGGTGCGTTCTTGAGCTATGAGGGAACGGGAAGAACCCGCCATCAACAGCAGGACTATGAAGCAGATCAAGAAGGGATTTCGCAAAAAAGGGGATCCTTCCAGAGTCCCCCATATTTCTTCATTCTTCATTCTCAATTCTTATTTGTGGTTTTCGTGGAAGAGTTTAAGCCTCTCCTCCAGAATCGGGAACTGGCGGCGCGGGGTGAGGGAGACGCAGGCGCGGAGGCCTTCGCCGCGCTCGCTGCCGCAGGTCGTCAGCGAGATGGCGCTGATGCCGTAGTACAGGAATTCGCGCAAAAGTTCATCACTGGTCATGCCAGGGTAGGCTACCGTGAAGTAGAAACCATCGGCCAGTGCCTGGTCACCGTCCTTGTCATAGACGATGACAAACCCGTTGTCGGTGAACATCTTCTTCATGATGGCGGCCTTCTCGCCATATTCTTTCACATCCTCAATGTAGTTGTAGGTGCCGTCGTTGCAGGCTTTGAGGATGGCGGCCATGGCGTATTGGGCGGAGTGCGACACGCCGGAGCTGATGGCATAGACGGTGCCGTAGATGATGGCACGTCCCAGTTTCGCGTTGTTGAAGTAGGGCACAAGGTCCGGGAACTCGCGGCTGTACATCTTGTTGGAGAGGATGAGCAGGGCAATGCGCTCACCGGCGTAGCTGAACGCCTTGGAGCCGGAGATCATCAGCGCGTAGTTGTCGGTGTACTTGCCGACGGAGGGCTGGAAGGGCGGCACGCCCGGCGTGGAGATGTTGTGACGGAAGTCCATCCCGAAGTAGGCGAGGTCTTCCAGTACGAATACGTCGTATTGGTTGGCGAGTTCGCCGATGATTTGAAGTTCTTCCTCGGTGAAGCAGATCCAGGAGGGGTTGTTGGGGTTGGAGTAGATGATGGTGTGGATGTGTCCCTTTTGGAGATAGCTTTCGAGTTTGGCGCGGAGTTTCTGGCCGCGGTGCTCATATACGTCGAAGGTCTCGTACTTGAGGCCGAGGACGCGGTGCTGCTGTTTCTGGACGGGGAAGCCCGGGTCGATGAACAGGGTGGTATCGCGTTCCTTACGGGCGCGCACGAAGGTCATGAAGGCGGCCATACCGGCCATCATGGAGCCCACGGTCGGGATGCAGTTTTCGGGGTTCACGTCCAGGTCAATGAAGTTCTTGACGAAGCGGGCGGCCTCGTTTTTGATGTCGGGGATGCCTTCAATGTCGGGGTAGATGGCGGCAACGCCGTTTTTCAGGGCTTGGATTTGTGCTTCCACGCCCACGTGGCAGGGGGGCAGGCCGGGAATGCCCATCTCCATGCGGATGAACTCCATGCCGGAGGCCTTTTCGATTTCGTTGATCAGACGTTTTACCTCGCGGATGGAGGCTTTTCCTACGGATGCAAGACCACTGTCGGCGACGATTTTATCGACGATTTCAGCGGGAATGGGTGTGTTTTTCATTATAATGTATTAATTTGTTGTGATATAACTTATGTAATTGTGTTGCCGCAAAGATACAAAAAAAAGGGCAACCATACGATTGCCCTTTTTCGTTATGGAAAAGAAATGATTATCTTCTCTTCTTGCCAGTGTTAACCATGGAGTTGGTAGCATCTTGTTCAGCTTTGTCGATAGCGGCGTTGGCCACATTTTCGGCAGCTTGCTGAGCGTGTTCCTTCACGGTCTGTTTTTTGGCGGTCGTTTTGGCGGGAGCGGGAGCAGCTTCTTGAACAGGAGCTTCTTCAGCTACAACAGCCTCTTCTTCAACGGGAGCTACAACTTCTTCCACAACCGTGGTGTCGGTAGCTTGTTCAGTTTTGGCGTTTTTGTTACCGCAAGCCACAAAAAGACCTGCGCAAAGAGCTAATAAAAATAATTTTTTCATTGTTATAAGAATTTAAGGGTTTGTCGGTAAATAAAATTATTTAACGGGTTCGTAGGTGATGGTGAAGGTGTTCTGAGCCTTTGCAGGATTCTCATCATCGTTTCTGGTGTAAATAAGAACCAGTTGGTCTTTGTCACATGCAGAGATGGAGCATTTTTCAATGGTCTCATCATAGAGGCTGTAGTCTGCATTGTACTCCCAAGGCATCTGGAAATAGAGCATGGAGTTAGCCTCATCAACTGTGTATGTGGCCGTAACAGCGGTTTGATAAGCGCCTTCTTCAGGAAGAACAGTACCCGGGTTGATGGTTTCCACACCATTTTCGCCGAAGATGATGATGTCGTCTTTTTCAGCAACGGTGAAAAAGCCGGTGTTGTGCTCATAGTCACCATTAGCAAAAAGTTCATCCATGCTGACGCCAGAAGCCAGTACGTAATCAGGAGAGGATTTCACAGATACCATTTGCCAGCCCTTGGTGGCGTTTTGCAGATAGTAAGAATGATTTTTCTCAACGGGGTTACAAGCGTTGAACAAAACTAAGGCAGCAACTGCCATTACAAATAATGTCTTTTTCATTTTTTTTGATGTTTTAAGTTGTTAAATGTGTTTATAAAAATTGCCTAATTAATCAGGTCGCAAAAATATACTTTTTTCTAATGTGAGTATCTTAAAAAAACTAAAATTTTTTATCGTTGAAAAAAAACCTCTTTTTTGGGGAAAGAATCTGAAAAAAAAATTGTACTTTTACCGCCAATTGGAAAATTGGTACAATGACGGGTTTTGGTTTGTGGGGAAGAGTGGGCCAAAGGGGGTGGAAAAGTGCTGTGTGGAGGATGGGGAATGTGTACCATCGTTTTGTAAATGATTGATTTTAATCGAAATATAATATAAATCTAATTCATTAAACATTAAAAATTACAACAGTTATTATGAAAAAGCTAATCGCCTTACTTACCGTTTTCGGTTTCTTAACCATCGGTATCGCAAACACAGCATTTGCCCAAAATCAGAAAAAAACTGACGAGGCCGCTACCGAACAGGTGGCAGAAGCCCCTGAAGCTGCTCCCGCCGCACAGGCAGAATTGTCAGTGGACCCCGACGAAGCCGTCAGCCAGGGCCTGCACTACACCCTGAAGGAGAAATTCATCCAAGGTGGTGCCACGTTTATGACCCCGGTGCTCATCTGTTTGATCCTCGGTCTCGCATTCGTGATTGAACGTATATTCTACCTCAACCTCGCTTCCGTGAACTCCCAGAAACTGCTCCAGAAGGTGGAGGACGCTATCAAGACCGGTGGTGTAGAGAAGGCTAAGGAACTCTGCCGCGACACCAAAGGACCCCTCGCCGCTGTCTTCTATCAGGGCCTTGACCGCTATGACGAAGGTCTCGATTCCGTTGAGAAAGCCCTCGTCTCCTACGGTGGCGTCCAGATGGCCAAGCTGGAAACCAACCTCACCTGGATCAACCTGTTCATCGCCCTGTCTCCTTCCCTCGGTTTCTTCGGCACGGTGATCGGCATGGTGCAGGCATTCGATGACATCGAGCGCGCCGGCGATATCTCCCCGACCATTGTGGCTGGTGGTATGAAAGTGGCCCTTTTGACCACCGTCTTCGGTTTGATCTCCGCTATGATTCTCCAAGTGTTCTACAACTACATCCTCACCAAGATTGACGCTATCGTCAACGACATGGAAGATGCCACCATCTCCTTCATGGATATTCTGGTGAAGAATAAATAAACAATAATATTATATATACAATAATTTATTGACTTCAAAACACTTTTGTGATGAATTATAAAATTTTAAAATACATAACCTTTGCTGTCGCAATAATTGGTATTCTGCTTGCGTGCTGGTTCTCGTATGTTGCCTTCGACAATGACAAGAAGGACAGCTACTTCCAGGTGCAGAAAATCGAGCAGCAGAATCCGACCATGCTGGCGGATTTCCAGGCAGCAACCCCTGAAAACCTTCCCGAGGTGGTCACCAAGTACCAAAAGGATATGGGTGACTACAACAAAGAACTGAATGAGAAACAATTGCAAAAGGATATTCTTTATACCTATCTTCAAGATCTGAAAGGCCTTGATGAGAACAACTTCGAAGCCTATAAGGCCAATTTTGCAAAACGCGCGGAAGGCCTCTTCGCCCGCTGCGACAAAAAGCAGGAATATGTGGACGGCTTCAACAAGGTCAACTCCTTCAAGGATCTGGAATCCTATATCAACAAGATGGACAAGGAATATTCCGCTATGAAGCAGGATTATCTGGTGGGTCGTGAATACTATAAGGCTGCCAACAGCCTGATTGCCAAAGCCGACATGATCAACACTTCTGCTTCCGCCACCAAGAAGGCTAACGATCTCCAGGCCCTGAAAGACGATCTTAAGAGCTTCAAGTCCTCGGCATCCCTCCAGAGTTGGTTTGTCGGAATCGGCTATCTGCTTGGTATCGTCACCTTGCTGCTGATGGTATGGTTCGCCCTCGTGAAAGTGGTCAAGAACATCAAGACATCCTACAAGCTCCTCATTGTGCTTGTTGCGTTCGTTGTGGTGGTCTTCATCGGCTATCTGATCGGTTCGCCCGTGTTGAGTCCGTCTGCCCTCAAGTTCGGCATGTCCGTGTCCGGCTACAAGATGGTCAACGCCGCCGCGTTCACCCTTTATGTTTGTTTGTTGTGCGCCATCCTGGCTATCATTGTCACAGCTGTCATGAGCGCCATTAAAAATAGAAAATAAAATGGCAAAGAGAAAAACACCAGGTTTAAATACAGGCTCAATGTCAGATATTTCCTTTCTGCTGTTGACCTTCTTCTTGCTGACCTCCTCCATCAACACCGAGCAGGGTATCCCTCGTAAGCTCCCGCCTCCAAAAGCGGACGACACCAAGGAGCAACAGGTGGATATCAACCGGCGTAACGTGCTGAACGTGCTGGTCAACTTCCGTGACGAAATTTCCGTCAACGGTGAGGTGATGATGGTTTCCGAACTGAAAGACAAGGCCAAGGAGTTTTTCGCCAACCCGACCAACGACCCCTCTCTTCCGGAGAAAGTCAACAAGCCCATTGACGGCATTGGCGACTTTCCGGTGTCGAAGGGCGTTGTCTCCCTGACCAACGACCAAGGCACGAGTTACAACATGTACGTGCAGGTTCAGAATGAATTGCAGCGGGCTGTGAACGAATTGCGCGATGAGACTGCTCTCCAGTATTTCGGGAAGAAGTTCTCCGCGCTGGACTCCGCCGCCCAAAGAGCCGTAACATCGGCCATCCCGATGAGCATCTCCGAGGCTCCGCCGATGGACTACAGCAAATCCGGATCCAACTAACCTTTTAAACTACGGAACTATGGCTCGTTTTAAAAATAAAGAAAAGAAAGAGACTCCGGAACTCAATATGGGTTCCATGTCCGACATCATCTTCATGTTCCTGTTCTTCTTCATGGTGATTACCACCATGCGTGAGGCTACCCTGAAGGTGCATTTCACTCCGCCGTCTGCCACCGAAGTGCAGAAGCTGGAGAAGAAATCCCTCGTGGCCAATATCTACGTGGGCGCGCCTGTCAGCAAGAATGAGAACACTCTCCCGCCGGGAGAGGTTTCCGTGCAGCTCAACGACCAGACCATCAAGGCTGAAGACTTGGTGGCCGACGTGCGCGACTTTATCGGTACCGAAAAGGAGTCCCGCGACGCACAGGACCGCGACCGTCTTACTTTCTCCCTCAAGGTGGACAAGGACGTGCAGATGCGCTATGTGAACACGATCAAGCAGGAGTTGCGTAAAAACAACGCCCTGAAAATCAATTATGCAGCTGGCAAAAAGGCCAACTAATACCCTTACTTAAAGGCAGGCCGACTATGCTCGGCCTGCCTTTTTTTTTAAAAAAAAAAACCTTAATTATAATTATTAACCAAACTCAAAAGACATGAAAAAAGTTTACTTGTTATTCATGATGGTATCTTTTACCGTTGCTCTGTTCGCACAATCGGCACGTCCGACGATGACACTGCAACAGGCAAAGAATCAAACGGTTACAAAGAAGTTTGATCCTACGATGAGTACTCCGAAATTGACCAACAGCGCGGTTCCCACTCGCGGCACATCTGGACTGGTTGTCTCTCCCGATTATATAGGCAGCACTTATCAGGAACAACAGACCAACTACAACCAGCACAACAAGATTTCCGTATTCCCCGATGGTACGGCTTCCGCGGTATGGATGACGGCCCCGTATAATGGTGCAGCCACCTTACGTGGTACGGGCTATAACTATTTCGATGGCACGCAGTGGGTGAATGCGTATGATGACATTCAGCGTATTGAGGATGTGCGTACCGGATGGCCATGCACGGCACCTGTGGGCACTAACGGCGAAATCGTGGTGTCTCATAATGGTGTTGACGCTCTTGTCATCAACGTGCGTGCGCAAAAGGGAACCGGCAACTGGACCCAAACCACACTTCAAGGACCCGTAGCTACAAACTTCGCAGGCAACACATCTACCGCCCTCCTTTGGCCGGACATAGCCACCAATGGAAACACCATCCATCTTATCGCTGTAACTGAATCAGACACCGGCTACCTTTATAACGGTATCAACCGCTGTCTGCTCTATTATCGCGGCACGTATGATGAAACCAGCAATACCATTACTTGGGAAAACCCGCGCAAGGTCTTCAATGCCACACCGGAAATGTACACCTATTTCGGAGCCGACTGCTATACTATTGCAGCTAATGGCAACAATGTGGCTATTCTCTATTTGACCACTTGGAATGATGCCAGAATCTGGAAGAGTACAGACAACGGAGATAATTTCAACACGATTATGCTCTTTGACAATCCTATGGAGGATGATAATGCCAATCCGCAAAGTGTTGATACGAACCTGATTAATTATCTTCCTAAGGGTATTTCAACGATTGCTGTTGGTGCTGACGGTAAAGTTCATGCTGCTTTCGATTTGATGCGTATGCATTGGACAGACACTGCAGTACACTATTCTTGGTGGCCGAATTGGAATTATCAGCTTGTGTATTGGAATGAGGATATGCCGGTCTTTTCTGGCCGTACAGCATTGGATGCTGACACTTTGTTGGCAAATGGATATCCGTTGTTTGATCTGGAGGATTTGGATGGAGATGATACCATTCGTGTTTATAAGGATATTAATGAATATGCGAATGAAATCCAGGGTTCTATTATTTCTTACCCGCAGTTGACTGTGGATGGTAACAATGTGTATATGGTCTATTGTGCCATGTATGAAGACCCGTTCAAGGGAACCAATAACCAATATTGTCCCCAATTGCATGGTATCTTTGGAACTCGTTCTACCGATGGTGGACACAGTTGGAACAATGGGGTTAGTTGGATTTCATACGGGAAAGACATATTCTACGTGGAGGATTGGACTACTGGTTCTCCCACCATTTTTATAGACAATGATAATATTTTTCCGGCTGTGAGCAAGCAGGTGATGAACGGAAAACTTGTTGTTGATTGGATGATGGACGTAATGCCTGATATAACCACAAATAGACTGGCGAACGTTATAGCCAAAATCATCCCGACAGATTCCCTCGGTGTATATAACAACGTTGAAGAAATCAAACAGGGTCTTTGGATCGATCCGACGGGTATCGCTGACAACACTTTGGAAGGCATGAAACTCTACCCGAACCCTGCTACGGACAATCTGAGCGTGGCCATTTCCTCTAACGAGCACGCCAGCGCTGACCTTTCCATTGTTAACCTGATGGGCCAGGTGGTGTACAGCGAGAATGTGGCACTCAACGAGGGCAACAACCTCCTCAATGTCAGCGTCTCCAACCTCACACCGGGTGTCTATATGATAAACATCCGTACGAACAAGGGTACCTCTACTCAGAAACTGATTGTAAAATAGTATTACGTTCAAATATTGCATCAGCGGTCGCGGCGAGTGTCGAAGCGACCGCTGATTTTTTGTATTTTTGCAGACCTAAAAATCTGATACTATGATAAAATCCATGACCGGCTTCGGGCGCACGACCATCGAGGTTACTGGCAAGTCCATCACCATCGAGATTCGCACCCTCAACAGCAAGCAGCTCGACCTCAACACTCGTATTGCACCGCTCTTCCGTAACAACGAGAACGAAATCCGCTCCCTGATTTCCCATGAATTGGAACGCGGCAAGATTGATGTCACCATCAATATTGACAAAAACGCGGCGGCTACGGTGGCCATAAACCCTGAGCTTGCCAAATCCTACTACGATGCCCTCAATGTGCTTTCCAAAGAATTGGGAAACCCTGTCGAGAGCGACATCTTCATGCAGGTGCTCCGTATGCCCGACGTGATCTCCACGCCGCAAGAGGAGCTTTCTGAGGAGCTTTGGAATGCAGTGAAGGCGGCCATTCAGGAGACCTGCGACAAGGTGAACGACTTCCGTCTCGCGGAAGGCGCCGTGTTGGCCAAGGATTTCGAGAAGCGCATCGGTCTCATCCGCGACATGATTGACGAGGTGACGCCCTTTGAGGAGAACCGCATCGCCACCCTGCGGGCCAAATTTGACAAGGGCATCGCCGACCTCGGGCCTAAAGTGCAGTTCGATCCCAACCGCATGGAGCAGGAGATCTTCTTTTACATTGAAAAACTGGATATTACCGAAGAAAAAGTGCGCTTGCGCAAACACTGTAACTACTTCCTCGAAACGATGGCAGAACCGCAAGCCAACGGCAAGAAACTCGGCTTCATTGTGCAAGAGTGCGGTCGTGAGATCAACACCCTCGGTTCCAAGAGCAACGACTTCAACATCCAGCAGATTGTGGTCCGCATGAAAGACGAGCTCGAAAAACTCAAAGAACAACTGGCGAATATTCTGTAGTAGGAATATTTGATTGTAAGGTTCATAAAGTTTATAAAGTTCATTGTCATCGTTCAAAGTTCATAGTTTCTTTATTCCACCCCCAAAACCCCCAATCCATAATGTCAAACATCCTCTCTCTTATCGGCAGGCCCAATGTGGGCAAATCAACGTTGTTTAACAGGCTGATCAAAGCCCGCGAGGCCATCGTGGACTCTGTGGCAGGCGTTACCCGCGACCGCCATTACGGCAAGTCGGACTGGAACGGTTACGAGTTTTCGGTCATCGACACGGGTGGCTACGTGGTGGGCTCCGACGACATCTTCGAAGCCGAAATCCGCAAGCAGGCGCAGTTGGCCATTGAGGAATCCGACGTGATTGTCTTCATGGTGGATGGCCGCGAGGGATTGACGCCATTGGATGAAGAGGTGGCCCAGATTCTCCGCCGTTCCAAGAAACCCTATTATTTGGCTGTCAACAAGATAGATAGTCCAAGTAATTTTTTTGATTATGCCGAGTTCTACGCGTTGGGGGTGGAGCAGGTGTTTCCCATCTCCGCTGCGTCCGGTGGTGGCACTGGCGACTTGTTGGATGAGGTGGTGAAGCATTTTTCCAAGGATGTGGAACATGCGCCCGACGACCTGCCGCGCATCGCCATCGTGGGCAAACCCAATGTGGGCAAATCCTCCATTATCAACGCTTTTTTGGGCGAAGACCGTCACATCGTGACGCCGCTGGCCGGCACCACCCGCGACACGATCTTCACCCGCTACCGCAATTTCGGCTTCGACTTCTACCTCATCGACACGGCCGGATTGCGCAAGAAAAGCAAGGTGGAAGAGGATTTGGAATTCTATTCGGTGATGCGCGCCGTGCGCTCCATTGAGAACGCCGACGTGTGTATCGTGATGGCTGACGCCTCGCAGGGCTTTGACCAGCAGGACCTCAACATCTTCGGCCTCGCCGCCCGCAACCACAAGGGCGTGGTGGTGGTGATGAACAAGTGGGATCTGATTGAAAAGGACAACCACACACATAAAGAGTACGAGGATCTGATAAAAAAGCGCATTGCTCCGTTCAATGACGTGCCGATCATTTTCACCTCCGTGCTGGAAAAACAGCGCATTTATAAGGTGTTGGAGACGGCTGTTGAGGTGTATAAGAACCGTACGCGGAAGGTTTCCACTTCTGAGTTGAACGATGTGATGTTGCCGATTATCCAAAATACGCCGCCGCCCATAAACAAGGACAAAGTGATCCGCATCAAATATGTGACGCAGCTTCCGGTGGCCTATCCCAGCTTCGCCTTTTTCTGCAATCTGCCGCAGTATGTGACGGATCCGTATAAGCGTTTTTTGGAGAACCAGATTCGCAAGCATTGGGACTATTCCGGAGTGCCAATGGAAATCTATTTCAGAAAGAAATAAATTTGGAAACCCAAGGGGTGCATATTGGTATGGAGAATCACAGCAAAAAAACATTCAACATCCGTCCCGCCTGTGAGGAAGAAGCCGCATTCCTCGCGCGTTGCGTGTGCGAGGGCATCGGGTTTGAGATTTTTGAACAAGAAAACGATTTCAACACGAAGGTGGCATCCGGGCTGGCGCCGCTGGCGGCGCGGGAGGACACACTCTACAGCTACCGTCACGCGCTGGTGGCCGTGGTAAACGACGATATCGTGGGCGCGTTAATTTCCTATCCTGGAGAATATTATCACCAGATGCGCAACACTACTTTCCGTGAGTTGCCCCACTTTCGCGAGTTGGACCTGGATGCTATGCCTGATGAGGCGGGCGCCGGCGAGTATTATATCGACACGCTGGCTGTGCTGCCGCAGTATCGCCGGCGCGGCATTGGTCGGGAATTGATGCGCACGCGCATCGCCTGGGCGGAACAAAACCACCCCGATTTGAGAATTTCCCTTCTGGTGGATCCCGAAAACATTAAAGGTCAACGGCTGTATGAAAGTCTTGGCTTTGTGGTCACCGATCGCCATGTGGTGGCGTTCAATCATCATTATTGGAAGATGGTGAAAAAGTAAGTTTTTTACAGCCTTTTTTGTTACTTTTGCAAGTTAATATAGTAAGGTATTTCACTACAAAATATGGAATCATCCCACAATCAAATAGTCTCTTTTATTTGGTCGATTGCCGACGATGTGCTGCGCGATATTTTTTTTCGTGGCCAATACCGTGATGTGATTCTGGCCATGGTGGTGTTGCGCCGCTTGGACGCCTTGCTTGAGCCTACCAAGGAAGAAGTGGAACAGGAAATCAAGGAGAGTGGATTGGACAACCTTGACGAGGGC
>JAIKYR010000094.1 GCA_024682995.1 Bacteroidales bacterium
CATCTGCGCGGGGCATACCGACAGCATCCGCATCGGAACCAGTCCGCAGTCCGACATCCAGCTGTCCTACGCTGGCATCAACGATTCCATCCCGATTATCACGAGCATCACGGCGAACGGATGTTGGCTTTCGGGCAACGGCGGCACATACACCATCACGCCACCGGCTGGCTTATCACAAGACTCGATTGTCACCTATCATTTCCATGCCGTCAACAGTCTTGGGTGCACACTTGATAACACTTTCACCATACAGATGACAACCTCCATTGTCCTCTTCCGCAACGACACCCTCTGCCAAGGAGCACTACCCTATATCCATTTGAACGACACCATTCGGGAGCCCGGCACGTACGCGCTAACTCCGGAGCTGCATCCTAGCATTGGCGACGGTTGTGACACCATTTTAAACATCAACATCACTATCTTAGATTCCATCAACCCGATTACATCCGTCAACATCCCGAGTATCTGCGGGGGAGATACGGCTATAATCACCATCAGCTACAATTTGAATGCTGAGATTCAGCTTTCCAGACCAAACCACACCATCTATTTTCCCGACCCTATCTTCCTGCCCGACGATTTGGATTGCCCCATTTATGGCAACACCTACCATTCGCAACTCCTGATCACCAACGCGCAACAGGGAGCAACTATCCGCAATGTGAACGACATACGCTTTGTACGTCTGAAGATTGAACATTCTGCCACAGAAGACTTGCGTATCAGCCTTCAATGTCCCAACGGCAACAGTGTCAAAATTCTTCCCAGTCGACAGACTGAAGGGTGGCCTGGGCAAGACCCGAGAGGCTACAATTCTCCATTCCAAAATATAGGCCGCATCAACTTGGGGATGGCCAACCGCATCCAAGAAGTCAACAATTGCAACCCATCCGACAATCCTATCGGAATACCATGGAATTATGCATGGTCGAACAACACCGACCAAGGGTACAGCTATGCAGGCGGCACTTTCGGATACCTTTACGAGACTCCAAACATACACTTCACACCCAATCCGCTTTGGGACGACAGCTATAACCAAGGATACAACTCCTACAAGATTGATTCTTCCAATCTGCAAGCCGGCACCCAGTTCTACCATCCGAAAGAATCGTTCCAGCAATTCGTCGGATGTCCTGTGAACGGTACTTGGCAGATTCAGATTAAAGACATGGAAAATCACGACAATGGCTATCTCACAGAATGGGAGCTTTCTCTGGCCCCTGACCTGTACGCCAACACCGTTTACTCCATTGTGCAGAAACAGCTTACCGGTCCATGGGTACAACCCTTGTCGGACAGCACCTTCCAAGTTACACCGCCCATAACCCTGCAGAACGACACCACCATAAGCTATCAGTTGACCACCATCAATGAATTCGGTTGTCGTTACGACACCATGATAGCCATACAATTCAACAGACCGCGTCGCAGCGACGTTACCATCTCTGCATGCGACTCCCTACGATGGAACGACTCCACCTATACCACAAGCGGCACTTACAGCATCGTCCGGACGGCAGCCAATGGCTGCGACAGCACCGCCTATCTGCACCTGACCATCCAACAAAGTCTGCGTGACACAATACGGGACACCATCTGCATTGGGAATCCGTTTGTACGGCACGGCTTCAACTTACCGGCCAGCACGAATAACACGGTTGGCACCTACACCTATCTGCGACGACATGAGAACATTGGCAGCTGCGACAGCATCATCACGCTGCTGCTGACGGTGAACGCCTACCCCACCCTCGTTACCTGTGGCGACACCGTCATCCTCTTCGGAGGAAATGCCTCCTTATGGGTGTCTGGCGCAGACTCCTGCAAATGGTTGCCCAGCGAAACCTTGTCGTCGGCCTTCACCTTGCAGACCACGGCCACCCCTTCCCAGTCCACTCTTTACCACGTCATCGGCTATAACGAAAACTGCAGCAGTAGGGACAGTGTGCAAGTGCTCATCAATCGCGACATTGACACCAGCATCTGTCCGGGAGCGCTGCCTATCGTATGGCACGGAATCACCTTCACCGACACCCTACCCAAATCGACCGTTCTATTCAACCCCTACGGCTTGGACGATGCCATCACCATGCACATCAACTATTACCCCACGCAGGACACGACCGTTGCAGACACCATGGTGGAGAACCAGCTCCCCGCCAGTTGTAACGGCATCCTGTTCCACCAAAACACAGACACCCTTTTCACGCTCACCGATCGTCACGGCTGCGACAGTCTTGTACGCTACTCTCTACGGGTGCTTTGGAACAGTGCGGACACACTTACCGGTCAGACTTGCCAGAACGAGCTGCCCTTCATCTGGCAAGATACAGCCCTTTACGGGAACAGTACTGTGACAAGAACGCTGCAGGCGACCGACGGCACTGACAGTGTCCTCGTCTTCTTCCTAACGGTCCATAACAGCTACGACACTACAATTACCGACCATCTGTGCGAAGGCGACGAATACCATACCAACGGGTTCGACATCTTCGCCCAGGAGACGATGAAGGCCGACACCCTGTTGCGTGTGCGACAGATGCAAACCATAAACGGTTGCGACTCCATCATCCGGCTGAATGTCAACATCACCCACGCACACCCTATCATCACGCCCTTGACAGGAGACTACTGCTACGGAACCTATGAAATCCTGAGTGTGGACGACATCTATACGGACTACCTGTGGAATACCGGGGAAACCACGCCCAGCATCACGATAACATCACCGGGGGATTATTCGGTGACGGTCAATAAAAATAACTGCAGCGGAACGGACCATTATCTGATTTCGCCCTGTGTGTTCAGCATATACCTGCCCAACGCCATCACGCCAAGCTTACCTGATGGGAACAACGATTACTTCAGTCTGGACGAGCGGACACAGAATCTGATTGACGGAGACCAATTCAACATCCGGATCTTCAACCGTTGGGGAGACCTTGTCTTCTACTCCAACGACAAAGCCTTCAAATGGGACGGCTCGTATAACGGCAAGATCTTTTACAATAATTTATATGTATATAAAATAACCTGTTTTGACAAAAACGGCGAACGTCATACCTTGAAGGGGACCATCACGGTGCTGTAATGGAAGGGCTAAACCTCTCCACAAAGATCTTCGTCAATGTCACCTTTCACATTATAGCCCTTCAAAAAGTATCTCTTACGGACTATTTTTTGATGAATTTTTGAGTGGCACCATTCATGCGAACAAAATAGATGCCGCTCCCTAAATTGGATAAGTCAATGTTGGCTTTGCCATTAACATATTCGACAGCCATTATCTTCCCCAACAAATCCACTATTTCCATTTCGCCTTCGCCTTCCACTGTAATATTTGTTGTGGTTGGATTCGGATATAGAGAAAAGGAGGGCTTTTCAAAATCATCAATATCAACAATACAATTATGAAAACAAACATTATCAATCAACAAGCCAGCCATATCAGTGGGTTCAGTAACCGACGCATGAACGAAAGCAATACGAATCGTTTGGGCTGCGTAAGAGCTGAGATCAAGGTACCAATCATGCCAGCTATCAGAAGGGACACAACCAAATGCGCCAAATAATGAAACTGTAAAATCGCTTTCCTCACTTCCTCCTTGGGGTGATAACTTGATATCAAAACACTCTTGATGATCCGGATTAGTGGGTCCAGTGAGGGACCTGACAGAATAATGCATAGAAGCATTTCCTCCTACAGTAAGAAGGGGAGAGATCAAATAGCTAAGCTGATTAACTGAAAAGCCTTCGTATGCTGTTCCTGTATAGGAAGTCGGACAAAAAGACCATGAGACAACACAATCTCCATCACCAGAGCCACTATCTGGATCTCCATCATATTGATAAGCGGAGAAAGGACAATTATTAATTTGATCCACCGCATTGGACAAGAAATCCCACAACATTCGCCCAGAATTCAACCAAGGTGATTGCCCATAGGAAGTATAATAATCGGACCAATTATACCCACTGCCAGAATCAAAATATTCACAATCCTGTGCATTTGCAGAAAAAAAGCAGAAAACAAGCAAAAGAAAGCAAAACAGTTTCCTCATAATTTTGATATTTTACCGCTCTCCAGCACTCAAGAGCTTAGAATAACAATAAGAAGCGCTGTGCTGTACACCCATTCCTAAGTTGGAGGTCGTGAAATCATTTTTTAATAAAAGTGTGACGTAGGCCGCACTTTTCACGAAATCCATCACAATTTCTATCTTTTATTCTATCTGGAATTCCCCACGTTTCCAACCAAAAGAACAAGCATAACGCATCATCAAAACCAGGCTGTAGCAAAAGTTCAAACCTGTTGCAAAAATAAAAAACATTTTTTTACGAAAAATCATCCGTCAATTTTTTTTCAGAAAAGATGTATTTTTGCAGCGTTATATTGAATAATGTGAAATGAACCGCATCCATATTAAAAAACCGTGGCATACGGCAAAATGTTTTATCCTCCCCCTGTTGCTATCCATCACCTTGCTGGCCTGCAAACAGATACGCAGCGAGCGTGAACCGCACTGGTTCAAGCAGAACTATGCTGCGTTCGACAACAAGGAATATGTTGATTTTTTCCTCCAGCGAATCAATGACTCCACACCGATAGTATCCTCATTCGAAAGCATTATCCGCGACTACTATCGGGATAATGGCGCGCCTATCTGGACGTACAACGGATTCCAAGAGAATAAAATCGACACCCTGCTTCACTATTTCGACCTGTCGTGGCGGCATGGCATCGGACGCAACTACTTCCAATATGACAGCATCGCAGCCATCATTGCCGGATTGCGAGAGAACCGCGTCGAGGATGGCGACCTCATGCCCACGCTCTTCCAACTGGAGATGATGCTCACCGAGAACTATCTGAACTATGCCAAGGCACTCGCTTTCGGGGCCACCGACCCCAAGGTGGTAAATGGCGGAAAATGGCTCTACAACACCCAACATGCCGACACGGTATTTCTACGTAACACATTGGCATCCAGCGAAAACACACCCAAATCATTGCGGGTCATGCAGCCCAATATGGAGCTCTACGCCCTTCTGCAAGAGGAGCTTTTACGCCTGCATGAGCTGAAAGACACCGCCTTCACGCGCATTCCGCTGATGCACGTGCGTCAGGGACAGGCCAACCGCCATCTGCCCAAAATCTGCCAGCGGCTCCGGCTCACCGGCGAACTTCCGGAGACCTTTCCAGACACCACCCTGCTGACATCGGAGCTGATAGCCGGCATCAACCTCTTCCGCAGCGATAACGCCATCCCCGAAAGCGACTCTTTAGACAAGGAGACCATCGAGAAACTGAACCGTCCTATCGCCTACTACCAAAACCGCATCGCCGCCAACCTCGAACGGCTGCGCTGGAAAGTGATTCCCGAAAAAGGCGAGAACCGCATTGAGGTCAACTTGCCCGACTTCACGCTTCAGGCCTTCATCGCCGACACGGTCGCCTTCAGGACACGGATTTGTTGCGGGAAAACACAAGTCCCAGGCGAAGGGCGCAAACGACACGGCATGATCATGGCCTACAAGGCGGAAACGCCCCTGCTGCACAGCCAAATCAATCGCATCATCCTGAATCCGGAATGGAACATCCCCTACGACATCATCAAAAACGAATACCTGCCGAAATTGCGGAAAAACAATATGGCAGTCATCAAACGCGAACACCTTTACGTCATGAGAGGCGGCAAGCAGGTCGTACCGGATTCCATCGACTGGAACAAGGTCAGTTACAACAACATCCCCTACCGTCTGATCCAGTCGTCGGGGCGGTACAACGCCTTAGGCCGTATCAAATTCGATTTCCCGAACAGCGAGTCCGTCTATCTGCACGACACCAACAACAAAGGAGCCTTCAAACGGCGGAAGCGCACCTTCAGTCACGGCTGTGTGCGCGTA
>JAIKYR010000097.1 GCA_024682995.1 Bacteroidales bacterium
TTTCACATCGACCGAAATTTGGTGATGATTGATCGCATTATACCCTCAAAGATGCTGCGGTAATGCTTTTGCATTGCCGCCGGCAGCTACTGTGCGAACCGGCACATGATGATGGCCGCGGCGATGGCGGCGTTCAATGACTCGGCAGTGGCACGCCCCGACACGGGCGTCGGTATCGTAATCCTCTGGCTGACCAACTCTTCCACCTCCGGGGAGATTCCATTGGACTCGCTGCCGATGACAATAATATCTGATGATTGGAATTTAAATGTGTTCAAAGACTCACCGTTGAGGAAAGCCCCGAGGATGCGCCGGCGGGGAGCCTGTGCGCGCAGGAAGGGCACCAAGTCGGTGTAGTGCGGCACCAAATGGGCAAACGATCCCATCGTGGCCTGGATGGTCTTGGGATTGTAAAACTCCACGCAATCCGGAGAGCAGACGACGTGCCGGAAATTGAACCAGTCGGCGGTGCGGATGATGGTGCCCATATTGCCCGGATCGGCGATACGGTCCAGCACCAGCACGGGCTCATTGTCGGGAATCGGCTGCGGTTGGGCTGCCTGGCGGGCAACGGCCATCAGTTCCGGCGGCGTGGCCAGCGTGCTGATACGTTCCATTTCCGCCGAAGAAACAATTGTAACAGGCCGATTGTCCAACAGTTGTTGATTCACTTCCGCGGCGGATTCCGTGGCGAAGATATCTGTTATTTCAAAACCCGATTGCAGAAGCATTTCCACACTCTTCCAGCCTTCCACTAAGAAAAGGCGTTCCGCATCCCGGAATTTCTTCTGGTGCAACTTGCGGATATCGGAAATCTTATGCTTGCTGATCATCGGGAAGATGTTCGAATTGGCCAAACAGTTTCTTATACTCTTCCCGGATAGGAATCGACTGGTGGGTGACACGGTCAAAGCCCGCGAGGACGCTGTAGCAGGTGGTTTTCACCGCGTTGGTACGAGTGTCGCGTAGCTGTTGCATCATCTTGACGCTTTTGTTTCCGATGGAAAGCACGCGGGTTTCGCAGACAAGCTGGTCGTGGAATTCAATACCCTCACGGAAATCCATCTCCACATGCACGAGCACCATGTCCATGTCGCGCCAGTCAATCGGCTTTTGGAACACATGCTCGAAATAGGCGCTCCGTCCGAAGTCGAAATAGTTGCACTGGGCTCCGTTGTTCACATGTACAAACGGATCCAAGTCGCTCATTCTCACCTGGATAGGAGTGGAAAATTTGTAATCGTCTGTCTGCATATTAAAAAAGGGGAATGTTGCTTCCCCGTTATTTCAATTTTAAGCTTTTGGCTATTGGCAATTGGCTTTTCACTTTTTAGCTAAAGGCTAACGGCCAATTGCTAATGGCTAACTACATAGCGTTGATTTTCTTCATCAAGCCGGACTTGAGGTTGGCGGCTTTGTTCTTGTGGATCATGCCTCTCTTGGCGAGTCTGTCGATCATGGAGGTCATAGCGGACAACTTTTGAGAAGCCTCGTTCTTATCCTCGATGGCACGGATGTCGCGCAAAGCGTTGCGCATGGTTTTGGAATAGTAGCGGTTAGCCAATCTCTTACTCTCGTTTGCTCTAATTCTCTTAATGGATGACTTATGATTTGCCATTTCTAACTTTGATTTATAATATTTTACGTTTTAAATTTTCGGGCTGCAAAAGTACACTTTTTTTGTAAAAGTTCAAGAGGCGCAGAAAATATTTTATTATTCTGATATCACTCAGATTTTTATCTGATGATGGAGCGAGTAAGATTGTGAAGATTGTGAAGAGGTAAATTTCTTGGGAAACTGTTCCTTCTTGCCCGCAGACCTGACGGCCTGCGACAACACGCTCCGTACCCGCCTGTGCTACCAAGCCCGGCAGACCTGACGGCCTGCCAACACCCGCGACCGATAACCGATTCGGACCACCACCCTTTCCTCGTGTATGCACCACACCGAGCAAAACGCTAACCCACCAACACCCGCGACCGTCTCAACGGGACACCGTTCAGAACGCGAACCAGCCCGTTAGGGCTGAAGGGCTCGGTAGGAATGTGGACGACAATTCGGGGTTTGTGCACGCCGTAGGTGTGCGGGCCAAAAAACGATGTCGGCATTAATAAACATGATAAAACACGGGCATATCTGAATATTTTTGTATTTTTGCCCCATAAAGTTGTTGGTCCTTTGCTGAACATATAGATCATGAAAAAGTTATTGTTATTTTTGTGTTTTATCTTTGTAAGTCTGGCTGGATTTGCAAAAAATGATTTCCTTCCTACTCCGAATCAAGTGTTTTCGGGTGATACTGTGATTATTTCTAATACATCTGCTTGTAGTGGCACTACAAAAACGTATTCTTTACCACCTTTTGTTGGTTTCCAAACAAGCTGTAGTTACTCATGCGATGGTGTTCATTATTATACTACAGAGTCTTATATCTCAATTCCTATAAGTAGCACTATTAGCGATACTACCATTATTTGCTATATTGATTCTGTGAATGGGCAGTCATTAAATCCTACGATGGCTATCTCTATTGCGGTTAATCGTGCTCCTACTATTTCTATCCCTACAAATTTAATCAAACATGTGACGTGTCCGGATGGATATCTTTATCCTTATGCAGATGGATCGTTTCATGTAGACTTGCTTGATTCTGTACAGGATTATGAGTGGATAAAAGCGGAGGTAGATACTCCCTTCTTTTTTGTCCGTACGTTTTATGATACTGCTACGCTAACGAGTTTGAAAGCGGGGACCTATCATGTCATTGCACGTGGAGTGACGGGTTGTGAGTATCATGATAGTGTGATTATTAAGCAACCTGATCCGTGGGTAGATTTGGGTACAGGTGTAGATACTGTATGTCATAATGAAACAGGTTGTATTAATCTTGATTTATATGGAGGAACCCCACCATATGATTTCACTTGGTTTTATTATTCGGATACAGGTCAGGTATTTATGCCTGATACAACGAGATATGTGTGTGGATTGTATGGTGGTGGTTTTCTTTATTTTGTATATATGTATGACTCTAAAGGTTGTAAATTTTTTGGAGATGAAACAGAATTTGTTCTTTGTTATCTCTTTGAATACGTAGAAGATTCTATCTCTCTGTCAGCGACAAATTCTAGAGTTTGTTATGGAGGAGTAGATACATTACATGCACAAAGTATAGGGTATGAAACTGGTTATATGTGGCATGTAGGAAATTTAGAAGATAGTGTGAATTATTCTACATGGACTGAAACAGATTCGGTATATATTGCAGAATATCTTACACCCCCTATGACTGTCTCAACTTGGGTGTCCGTAGATTTTTCTGACCAACATGGGTGTGTGACACATGATTCTGTGTGGGTAGAAGTATATAATCCGGACGTTTCTATGACTATCCAGACTCCAGAAATTTTTGCAGATTCTACTTTTGTCGTCTATGTATCTCCGCCGGGTGGCGATTTGTATATCGATGATGTCTTGTTGGTATCAAGTATCCCAGCAGTGTTTACTGTTTCTACTGATGGAATCTCAGTGGGAGAGCATACTTTGAAATATGCTGGGACATTTGGAGGAGAGATAGGATTGACTTGTGAAGATGAAGTTTCTCTGCCTATCCAAGTGGAGACAAATCCATTTGTACCTGATTGGGAATATGAGATTTCCATCTATCCGAATCCGGCCACAACTACCTTGAATCTGAGTAGCACAGGTA
>JAIKYR010000099.1 GCA_024682995.1 Bacteroidales bacterium
CAAAATCAAGATGCACAACCAGCATCGTTTTTTCCAAGAGGATGAAAAATGGTATTGCATATTGGCCGATAAGGCATTACAACTGATTAAAAAACACGATGTTGTGATAGAAATCAACACCCGTGGAATCTATAAGGGACGTTGCGATGCTTTCTATCCTTCCACGGAACTGCTGACCAAAGCCTGTAAATTGGACATTCCCGTCATCATCAGCAGTGATGCCCACAAGTCTGATGAGATAGACCTGTTGTTCCCGGAGGCTGTGGCCGAGTTACAGCGTTGCGGATACGGTTATTGGGTGTCGTTTGATCCCGTGAGAAAGAGATTTGTATAAGATTTTTCCAAAAATTATTCCCGATTCAGTGATGATAGGGCTCTCCATGCAAAATGGTAAAGGCACGATAGAGCTGTTCGGCGAAAATCAGTCGGGTCATTATGTGAGGAAAGGTGAGTTTGGACAAAGCCATCTGTGCGTTGCCGCGGGCATACACCTCCTCCGAGAATCCGTAGGCACCACCAATAACGAATACCAACGTCTTAAGCCCGTTATTGGCCTGCTGCTGGATAAACTGGGCGAAGGCCTTGGATGTAAACTCCTTGCCACGTTCATCCAACAATACGACAAAATCACCCGGCTCGATTTTTTTCAACAACAATTCACCCTCTTTACGTTTTTGTTCATCCTGCGACAACGATTTGGTGTTTTTCAAATAAGGGATTGCTACCGGCTCATAAACGGTATAGAACTGAATCTTCCGTGTGTATTGCCGAATAGCCTCGTCAAAGACGTCCCCATCAGGTTTTCCGATCCACATCAACTTGATTTTCATCGTTGCTTAATGTCGTAATATTATCTGAATACAATTGTCTTGTTATGGAATTGCAAAAGTAGTTAAATTCTCAAAACGAGGAAAGGGATCAACAAATATAAAAAAGAGAATGACTTCTGCGGTCATTCTCTTTGTGTGTGTGGAAAGAATCTTAGAATGAATATTCCTTGTTCTTACGTATTGATAGGTTTACAATTTAACCGTTTCGTTCATGCTGCAGATGAGGTCAACCACCTTGTTGGAGTAACCAATCTCGTTGTCGTACCAGGAAACGAGTTTCACAAAATGTTCGTTCAGCATGATGCCAGCGGATGCATCGAAGATGGAGGTTCTCTTCTCGCCGAGGAAGTCGGTGGAGACAACGGCCTCTTCCGTGTAGCCGAGAATACCTTTGAGCTCGTTTTCAGAAGCTTTCTTCACGGCAGCTTTGATATCGTCGTATGTGGCGGCCTTGCGGATCTTGCAAGTCAAGTCCACAACGGAAACGTCCACAGTGGGAACGCGGAACGACATGCCCGTGAGTTTGCCCTTGAGTTCGGGGATCACACGACCCACAGCCTTGGCGGCACCCGTGGAAGAAGGAATGATGTTGCCTAAGATGGAACGACCGCCGCGCCAGTCCTTCTTGGAGGGACCGTCAACGGTTTTCTGCGTGGCCGTAGCAGCGTGAACCGTGGTCATAAGACCCTCTTCCAAACCGAAGTTGTCGTTGATGACCTTAGCCAGCGGAGCCAAGCAGTTGGTGGTGCAGGAGGCATTGGAAACGATAGGCTGACCGGCATATTCCTTGTTGTTCACACCCATGACGAACATCGGAGTGTCGTCTTTGGAGGGAGCGGACATAACCACTCTCTTGGCACCTGCTTGAATGTGAGCAGAAGCGAGTTCACTGGTCAGGAACAGACCCGTGGATTCCACCACATAGTCGGCACCAACCTCATTCCATTTCAAGTTGACGGGATCCTTTTCAGCGGTGACGCGGATCTTGTTGCCGTTCACAACCAACATGCCGTCTTCAACCTCGACTGTGCCGTTGAATTTTCCGTGCGTAGTATCATAACGCAACATGTAAGCCATGTAATCCACATCCAGCAAGTCGTTGATAGCTACAACTTGAACATTGTCTCTTTCGGTGGTAGCTCTGAAAACCAATCTACCGATACGACCGAAACCATTGATACCGATTTTAATTTTTTCCATAATTTGTTGTTTTATAATAGGATTAATTTTATAAGATTGCTGCAAAAAGAGCGTGCAAAAATACAATAATTATCGGAATTATACAAAACAATTTGGACAAGAGAAAAAAACCATTATTCGTATCTCAACGCGCTTATCGGATCCATGTTGGCAGCCTTCTTCGCGGGATACCAGCCGAAGAAAATACCGGTGATGGCGCAGACCAGGAACGATCCCAGAATGGCCATCTCGCTCACCACGTATGGCATGTGCATAAGCTTGGATGCCACATACGCGATAACCAGCCCCAAAATGATGCCGATGATACCTCCTATCAAGCTCAGAATCACACTTTCGCACAAGAACTGCAGCATGATGTCGCGGTTGTGCGCCCCGATAGCCATACGCAAACCAATCTCCTTGGTGCGTTCGGTCACCGTTACATACATGATGTTCATGATGCCGATACCACCCACTACCAACGAAATGGAGGCGATGGCGGCCAACAGTGTGGTCATCAAACCCGTGACAGAACTGATGGTGGAGACCAGCTCCTCCTGCGTACGGATGTCAAAGTCGTCATCAGCCCCGCTCTTGATGCCGTGGTTGCTACGCAGAATGTACGTGATTTCCGTGGCGGCCAATTCCGACTCCTCCTCGGAGGTGGCCGATGCGAATATCATATTGAAATAGGTGATGCCCAAAAAACGCTTCTGTATCGTAGTGTAGGGGGCCAGCACAATGTCGTCCTGGTCGTCGCCCATACCACTCTGGCCTTTGGAGGCCAACACACCGATAACCGTCATCGGAATGGAGCCGAAACGGATGGATTTGCCTATGGGATCCTCGCCGTTGGTGAACAACTCCTTCACCACCGTCTGCCCGATGACGCACACTTTGCTGTAGCGTTTCACATCCTCATCGGTGAACATCACGCCATCTTGCAACTCATATTTCCGGATATCCAGATAGGCGGCGGACACGCCGTTGATGGAACAGCTGTGGTTGTTGTTGCCGTAAATCAGCTGCTTGCTGGTGCTTACATTCGGCGAGACGGCAGCCACATAGCGGGTGTTTTTCGACAGTGACTCCAAATCCCTGTTGTCCAACGATTTTGATGACGACATACCCATATCCACACCGCCTCTGCGCTGGCGCGCGGGCATGATCATGATCATGTTGGAACCCATGGAGGAGAGTTCGGATTTCACGCTTTGTGTAGAGGCTTGCCCGATGCTGACCATCGCGATAACTGAGGCGATACCGATGACGATGCCCAGCATGGTGAGCGCCGTCCGCATCTTGTTGCGGAACAGGGATTGTATGGCTATTTTGATAAGGTTTCCGATATTCATAGCTTAATCTTCTTTTTGAAGGTTGATGGCGGCCAGCGCCTCCGCTGCCGACTGTGTGTCAATAGGCGCATCCTCGATGATTTGCCCGTCGCGGAGTTTGATTTTACGCGTGGTGAAGGTGGCAATATCGGGCTCGTGCGTCACGAACGCGATGGTCTTGCCCTGCTCGTGCAGGTCCTGAAACAGGCTCATGATCTCGTAGGATGTTCGGGTGTCAAGGTTGCCGGTGGCCTCGTCGGCCAAGAGGATGACGGGGTCGTTGACCAGCGCGCGGGCGATGGCCACACGCTGCTGCTGACCGCCGGAGAGTTGGTTGGGCATGTGCTCCAGACGGTGCTCCAGCCCCACTAACTTGAGGGCCGCCTCCGCCCGCTCGCGACGCTCCTTGGCCGGCACATCGCTATTGTAGAACAAAGGCAACTCCACATTCTCAATAGCAGTAGTGCGTGCCAACAGATTGTAGTTCTGGAAAACAAAGCCTATCTTTCGGTTGCGCAATGTGGATAACTCGTTCTTGCTCAGACTTTTTATGGAAACCCCGTCAATGATATAATCACCGGCACTGGGTGTATCCAAACAACCCAGGATGTTGAGCAACGTGGACTTGCCCGAGCCACTCGTGCCCATAATGCTCACGAACTCGCCTTCCGTGATGGTGAACGACACGCCCCGCAAGGCGTGTACATCCTCGCTGCCCACGCGAAATACGCGCTCTAACTTCTCCACTTTCAATATGTCTTTTGCCATAACTATCTCTTCTTTCGCTCCGGTCTGCCCGGCATAAACGGATTGTTAGTCCCCTCTTTGCCTTTGCCCGACGGCATACCCTCCATGGCTTCGCTGACACTGGTCACCACCTCTTCTCCGTCGCGCAAACCATCGGTTATCAATGTTTTAACCCCATTGTTCAACCCCACCCCCACACTTCTCTGCTCATAGCTTTTCTCGCCTTTCTTCACCCAAATGGTCTTTCTGGTAATGTCCTTCAGTCCCTGGGCCAACTCCTCATTGTTTTTGTATAAAAGCTGGAATGAATATCCTTTTTTCTCAAATTGTTTCATTATTGTAGGATCAATAGTGGAATACAAAGCCGTCATTGGGATGCAGATGCCGCTCTCCTTCTTGGTGGTGATGGTCACGCTGGCGGTCATGCCGGGGAAAAGCTTGGTTTCCGGATTGGGTGCATTGATGATGACCGTGTAGGTGACCACGTTGGCGGTGACGGTCGGGTTGATACGCACCTCCTTGACAGTGCCGCTGAAGACATCGTCCGGGAAGGCGTCCACGGTGAACGTCACGGGCTGGCCGGCCTTCACCTCGCCGATGTCTGCCTCATCCACCTTCGCCTCCACCTGCATCTGTGTCAAGTCGTTGGCGATGGTGAACAGCGTGGGCGTGTTGAACGAAGAAGCCACCGTTTGGCCCTCTTCCACCGCCTTGTTCATGATGACGCCGTCGATGGGCGAGTAGATGGTGGCGTAAGAGAGGTTGGTCTGTGCACGCGACAAGTCCGACTGGGCCGTCTTGAGCTGGTTTTTGGCCAGGTTCAGCGAGTTGACCGCCGATTCATACGCCTCTTGCGTGGCTGCCTTGTTGTCGTAGAGGGCTTTCACACGGTCAAACTGCTGCTGTGCCAATGTGAGGTTGCTCTGAGCATTCGACACATTGGTCTTTGCCTGCGTGAGTTGTTCGTTCAGGTTGGAACGGTCCAGTTCGGCCAACAGCTGGCCCTTTTTCACCACGGAATTGAAATCCACGTAGATACGTTCCACAATGCCGGACACCTGCGTACCCACGTCCACCTTATAGACGGGCTGCAGCTCGCCGGTGGCCGTCACCGTCACCTCGATGCTGTCGATGGTGCTCCGCATCGTGTTGATTTGCATTTCGGTATGCTTGCCTTTCTTATGCGCAAAAAACATGATCACCGCAATCAACACAACCGCCGCGATGATGATAATCCATATTGCCTTTTTTGATAACTTTTTCGACATATTAACAATGTATTTTCTTAATTTTGTATTTTTTCAACTAGTTAATTTTTAATAAATTAATGGTTTAATAAATCAAAGCTTCACTGGCACGCCCATCATCACATCCAGAATCTTGCGTTCCAGCACAAAGGAGTATTTGGCCTGCATGTATTTGTTGAGCTGATTGAGGTAGTTGGTTTGCTGTTGGATGAGGTCCACCGCCGTCACGGAGCCGTATTTGAACTTGAAGCTGTAGGCGTTGTAGTTGGCCTCATACGCATCTTTTTGGGCTTCGGCCACATGGTAGTCGTTTTGCGACGAGAGCACGTCGAGGTAATACTGCTGCAGTTCGCGGCCCACCTGGTATTCGGTCTCCTTCTGGCTCAGCTCGGCCTGTTGCACACGCAGTTCGGCCAGCTGCACATTATGGCGCACAGAGCTCCGCTGATATATGGGAATGCTGAGGTTGAGCCCGATGTTTTCACCCAAACCATGCCAGAGTTGCGTGCCCCAACCCAGATTTTCGGACAGATTGTTGTTGTTATAGCCCGTGCTGATGCCGGCGTTGAGCGAAAGGCTCGGATAATAGTTGGCCTTCCTCAGCTTCACATCGTACTGGGCATCGGTGACGTCGTTCTCTTTCAGCTTCAGTTCCGGGAGGTAGTTCATCGATTGGGTCATCATCTCCTGCATTTGCGGGACCTCCAGATTTTTGAAGAGCGTGGCGCTGTCGGGACGCACGATATGGATGTCGGCATTGGGATTGATTGCTAACAAGTTCTTAAGGGTGAGGTAGTTGTTTTGGATGTTGATTTTGGTGTTTTCAATGTTGTAAAGGTCGGAGGTGTGCTGGGCCTGCAGCATCTTGTACTCGCTTTCCAGAATTTTGCCCACCTTGAACTGCTGTTCGCCCTGATCCATCTGCTCCTTGCTGCTTTTCAACACTTCCTGCTGATACTCCAGCATATCCTCATTCATCATGATGTTCAAAAAAGTTTGGATGATGGAAACACGGATGCTGTTTTTCTTTTGTTCCAGTTCCAATTCTGACTGTTCCACTTGCAACTTGCTTTGTTTTATGGAATTATAGTTGCTGAGGCCGTTAAACAGCGTCATTCCCGCACTGATGCCGTAGTTGCCGTTCCAAGAGACCGACTTCTGGTAATGGTTGGTGCCCAAACCTTGGGAAACGGATGCGGAAACCGACGGAGCGATGTTCTCCTTAGCCTGCTTGAGGTTGATTTCCGAAGACTGGATATTCAAACCATACGTCTGTAGCGTGTAATTGTTCTCTTCAGCATACCGGATACAGTCTTCCAAAGATAACTGCATCGGATTCGAAGTCGTTGATACAGAATTGATTTGGGGAAAGGAGACTGGTATCAAACCCAGCAAAAGAAAGCTTAGTATAGATATGTTTTTCATTTTTGAAAAAAAGAAAAACGATTTAATATTTGGGCCAAGGTTTAAAAGTTGATGAAAAAAATTTCATCACGATATTTCTTTACATAACAGCTTGTTTTTTACACAAAAAAATCTTTCTTTTGCATACTAAAAATGAGAAAAAAAGGTTTTACTAAATCGTTCGGAATTGGGATGTCGGAAAGATGTCAAGTACCAATGACACATATAATTACAGCCACCATGTAACAATGGCACTTGAAACTACGACTACCATTGGTCTTTGTTTGGATTTTATGCCTTTGATATAATTGAGCTTGATATGAGAAAAGTCTGTTTTGTATTGTCTGTTTTGCTGATTTTATGTTCAGCCTGTCATAAAAAAGAAAAGGTGGCCACGCCTACACTCACCAAAACGCAGGAAACGAAGGTCAAGGAGGTGAAGGTTAACATCAAGCGGTATGAGCAGGCCCTTTTCGCACTGGATGCCAACAAATTGGCAGAAGGGATGGAATCGCTTTATGGCCAATATCCCGATAACCTTGTCTCCAACGGATGTTGGAATAACCCGCAGATGATAGCCGCCCTGAAAGGCTATCTTACTGACCCCACTATCCGGGATTTGTACAAGGAGGTGCAGAAGCAGTACCCCAGCACCGACGACCTCAACCGCGAGCTTACTGCCGCTTTCAAGCAGTACCTCAAGCACTTTCCCGATGCCGCCATTCCCAACGTCTATACACTGATTCCCGGTATGGACTTTTCCACTCCGTCGGTGTTCGGCTATGAGGACAACCTTTTTATCTGCCTGGATATGTATTTGGGCAAGGACTGCAAATACTACGCATTGGCCGGGATGCCGAAGTTCATCGCCGCCCGCTGCGACCGCAAATATATGGCCACCGACTGCTTCTCGCAGGGAATATGCTACCGTCATCTGCCTGACAAAACGCCCGTTTCTGCGTTGGACAACATGATCGAGGCCGGCAAGAAACTCTTTTTCACCCAAACCATCTTTCCGGAAAAAGCGGAGAAGGACATCATCAAATACAGCGAGGAGCATTACCAATGGGCAAAAAAACACGAGGCCGCCGTATGGCAGTACCTGATAGAGAAAAACATGCTCTACTCCAAGGATGAGGATGTCATCCGCCGGCTGATTGACGAGACCCCGTTCACCCGCGACTTCGGCAATGACTCGCCCGGCAGGATGGGCTGCTACATGGGCTGGCGCATCGTGCAGAGCTACATGCAGAACCATTCCGAAACCACCCTCGCCGAGCTTATGGCGAACACCAAATCGCAGGAAATACTAACCAATTCCGGGTACAAACCAAAATTTTAAGACGCCCTACCACAGAGATTATTTTTGTATCTTTGCCCGCGTCTTTTCAATGTTGAAAAACCTAAATCTTTCTTATTATGAAAAAGCATCTTGTAATTCTAACTATCTTGTTCTCAGTTTGTTTTGGCTTAAAAGCCCAAAACTGCGATGCTCCCACGAATGTGACCGCTACGGGTACCAGCGACCATTCCATGCGTGTTTCGTGGAATTATCCGGGATCATCTTCCCGCCTGCTATTATACAACAACACTCATTTTGTGAATCTGCCCGGAGAAGGCTATCAGGGTGCGGATGCCAGCAGCTTGTATGCCGGGCAATCTTCATTAGGTAAAAACGCCACTTCGCCTGGGTTTGCCATCGCCGACGACTTCACGCTGACGCAGGATGCCCAAATCACCTCCATTGACTTTTTCGCTTACGTGGAAAACGCTTCCATCATCAGTTCGCCCATCGCGTATGTGCTGGTGAAGTTCTATAACCAGCTGCCTGTCAACAACCAGACGACGCCGGTATGGACCTCCACGCAGCAGGCCCCGATTTCCTGTGATTGGACAGGTGCCTACCGCACGGAAGACATCATTTACTATACGAACCATCATCTGGACACCATCCGGCCCATCTTTCAGGTGAAAGCCAATGTGAACACCACCCTGCCGGCCGGTCACTACTGGGTGTCGGTGTCTTTTGTCGGGGTCACTACCAACGAGGTATATGGAATCCCTTTGGTGGATGCCAACCACGTGACCACTGGCGACGCCCTTACGTTCAATTCCACGGACGGCACCTGGGGCCCCTGGACGGACGATGCCTCCCACGAGCAGATGGGTATGCCCATGCGCATTTTCGGATACTTCACCGATAACGGCCTTACGGGCTTCAATGTCTATCGCAATGGCACACAGGTGAACACCCAGTTAGTGGAGACTCCCTATTATGATGATGAGGACACCAGCATGACCGCCCTGACCCAATACTGCTACACGGTCAAAGCCGTCTATACCTCGTGCACATCCCCTGCATCTGCCAGCGGCTGCGGTAGCACGACAGCCGACCCGTGCTTCGTCTCCACACTGCCCTATACGGAGAATTTTGACGACTATGGCTACGGCGACAATGTCTTACCCAACTGCTGGCGCGGGCATACCAGCTTTTTGGGCAGTGCCAATCTGCCCTGCATCCAACCGCCCACCGCTGCCACTTCCTATTCGTTGAGGCTTTATGCCAGTTCGTCAGAACAGAACTATGCGGTGGCCCCGAAAATCAACACTCAGGATTTGCAGCTCAGCGACATCGTGATGTGTTTCAAAGCCTACAAGACTTCCGGCAATGCCTCCGCCCAGTTGGTGGTAGGCTACGTAACCGACCCTGACGACTACTATTCCTTTGTCCCCATCGACACTATCACACCTTCGGCAACCGGTGTTTTCGAGGATTTCTACTATGAGCTGTCGCAATACACCGGATTGAGCGACTATATTGCCTTCCGGGCTTTAAATGCTCCCATTTTCATTGATGAGTTCAATTTCTTACCGGTGACCTGTATGCATCCATCCAACCTCAGCATTGCGGAGGTGGGTTCAGACTATGTCACAATAGGCTGGCACGCTTTTCAGGGCACTGCTCCATTCGTCGTCCAGTACAAGCAATCCTCGGATGGCAGCTGGAATACGGTGACCGGCGTTATGGACACGACCTTCACCATCTACGGTCTGACGGTGTTGGAAAACTATTCGTTTGATGTCATCGTCCGCTCCGAATGTGCCTCCGCCGACAACAGTATCTCCAAGACCCTCACTTTCTCGACCACCTGCCAGGTGTCAAGCGTGCCCTACATGGAGAACTTTGACGATTTCTACGCTCCGGCCAATGCGGGGTTTGTCATTCCTGACTGCTGGTCGAAAGCCAATTCCGGCGGCGACAACTACGGTTATCCATACGTGAGTACAGCCGGACAGGCCAACAGTTATTCTTTGCGGAGAGATCTCTGTTTCCAAAGCAAGCCTATCGGACAAACGGGCCAAGGTAACAACTACGCTGTACTACCCACACTGGATGCACCCCTCAGCACCCTGACGTTGCGATTCTATTGTTATACCAGTTTAGCCGACAACCTAAGTACCATGGCGGTAGGTATTGTGACGAACATCACCGACAAAACCTCCATCATGAACAGTTTCACCCCCATCGATACGGTCCATTTCCTGAAAGGTGGTCATTTCTACGAGGTGCCTCTTTCCAACTATTATGGTACCGGCCATCTTGCCTTAGTGGGTTTGAAAATCGATTCGTTAACCAATAATTTCTGTGTGGACAATGTGGAGGTTTATCCCAGCACCTATACTTGTTATCACCCTGAAAACATCCGCTATGTGGGCGGCACACCTACTTCCATCAAGGTCTGTTGGACTCCTTGGAATGTGGCTTCCACCTCTTATACGTTAGCTTACAAATCGGTGGACGATTTCGTATGGACGGAAATTCCCAACCTCACCGACACATTCTATAATGTGACAGGTCTGCTTGATGCTACTCAATATGAGTTCAAGGTAAAAGCCCATTGTCAGGGCGGTAGCAGTGCCTACTCTTTTGCCGAGAAATTCAAAACCCGTTGTTTCAATTCCGTCTTTATTCCATACAGTAATGACTTTGAAGGGGACAATCCGCTGGAGTGCTGGTCCATCATCTCCAAACTCTACTCGGCTCCCGGCATAAACAGCACCTCCTCTCAAAGCCACTCTACAAGCCATAGCTTGAATATCCCTTGCAACTACACGTGGGTGGCCACACCGGCCATCGCGGCCCCCATCCAGGATCTGACCATGAGCTTCTATGCGGCCCGCTCCTCTTCCGCATCTTACTGCGGCGATTTGGAAATTGGCGTCTCCAACGATCCTATGGACACCTCTGATTTTGAATGGGTATCCACCATAAATGTTGCTGCTACCAACACCTATTATCTTGAAGAGGTCAATTTTTCCGGCGTGTCCAATATGGGAACCAACAAGTACATTGTCTTCCGCATCCGCCATGCATCCGCCAGTGGCAACTGGCGCGTGGATGACGTGGACATCTACTACTCCACCCCTTGTGCTACTCCGACACAGCTGACCGTCCTCAGCACTACGGACCAGACGGCTTCCCTCTATTGGCACAATGACCCGAATATGATCTCCTGCGATCTGATGTACAAATCTAAATTCGACAGAGACTGGACCATCATTTCCAACATCACCGACAGTCTTTACACGCTTACCGGACTGGTTTTCAACACGCAATACACCGTCCAGGTGCGCACCACCTGCAGTACCGGCATTAGCCGTATCAGCAATGCCATCACCTTCACAACTCCCTGCGGTCTCATCAAAAATCTGCCCTACAACCATAATTTCGACAACGATGTCACCGACGACACTCCCAATTGCTGGACCACGGGTGTTACAGGTACCAGCACCTCAAACATACCGATCGTGAAGACCAACTATCACCATTCCGGAGGTAAGTCATTATATTTGCGTAGGGGCTCTAACGGCAACAATATCGGTTGGGCCGTACTGCCGGAGTTGGACACCACCCTCAACGTTTCCGACTTGCAGGTTTCTTTCTATCATTTGATGCCGAATGGCACCAATTACAATTTGATGATTGGCACGATGGCTGACCCTGATGATTTTGACACGTTCACACCGTGGGATACCGCTGCATGGCCTCATTACGGCGAATGGCAATATCACATCACCCGCTTCAGCGGGAATACAACCGGTGACGGCTACATTGCTTTTGCCGCCGGACCTTACAACTCCTCCATGATGTACATAGATGATATTCTGGTGGAACGCATCCCTACTTGTTTCAAGCCGTTGGCTGTCAAGATTACCGACATGGGCAGCACTTGGTTTGACGTAAGCTGGACCCGCGGCGGCACCGAACAGCAATGGAAAGTGGCTTATAAGGCACAAAACGAACTGGTTTGGTCGTACATCACCGTCAACGACACCATCTGCCATATCACAGGCCTGACAAGCGGCACTAAATATATCTATAAGGTATGTTCGGTATGCTCCCCCACCGATGAGAGCGAATATTACGATGAGCAAACCACCACCACCTACTGCGATCCGATATCCCAACTTCCCTACACGGAAAACTTCGACACCTATGGAACCACCGGTTCACCCTTCCCCACCTGCTGGATCCGGAACAACACCGTCAATCTGTCCACCAAACCGTACATTTCCACCTCTCACTTTTCCAGTCCGGGAGGTTTGTATATAACAGTAAACACAAACCAACATGTCATTGTTTGCCCGCCGGCACTGGATTCCACCATCAACATGAATGATGTGAAAGTCTCTTTTAAAATGAGAGATAACTTTTACTCAAATTTCTACCTCATTTTCGGCATCACCGAAAATCCACAGAATTTGAATGCTTTTGTGCCCCTTGACACAATATATCCTGTATATGGCATTTCGGACAACTGGTCGGATGTGGTATTGTATCTCTCCGACTACAACTTGCCGGCCGGCCGGTACATTGCCCTGAAGAAAACATTCGTTTCCAGCGGTACAAACAGCAGCTACGTATATATCGACAACTTCTCCATCAACACCACGGTATGCTCGGCTCCGCAGGCCCTTTCCGTCACCAATGTGGGTTCCGACTGGTGCGAGGTTTCCTGGCCGGTGACCCCGCTGGTGCAGGAGTGGGAGTATGTGTATGGTCCTGTCGGCTTCAATCCTGAAGATTCCGTTCCGCACATCATCGACACCAACTTCGCACATATTGCGGACATTGGCGGCGATGTCCATTACGAATTCTACGTGCGCAACATCTGCCCGAACGGCGATCCCTCCGACTGGTCTCTGCCTACCCTTCTCTATGTACGCTGCCAGCCTGTCACATCCATTCCCTACTATGAGGATTTCGACAGCTATGGCACACGTCCCACCTACAACCACTCTGTATTCCCGAACTGCTGGACCAAAACCGGCAATGCCAACACACACCTGTCCGACCTGAGCTTGCAATACTACTACAGCTGGCCAGGAGCCATGGCCATCAACCGCTCCTATGACAAATATGTTTATCTCTCCTTGCCGGAAATCACCGACACCATCGCCTACCTCCAGCTTTCCTTCCTCGGGAAATTCAATACGTCGGAAGGTTTCGTGGATATCGGTGTGATGACCAACCCGATGGATACGAGCACCTTCACATTAGTGGAGTCTGTCCACGCCCGCTCCACGGTCTGGAACGAGTTTACCGTACCGTTGACCTCGTATGTGGGCACCGGCCACTATATCACATTCCGTTCCAAGGGAGCTCCCGGCTACGACCTCTATATCGACAACCTTCTGGTGGACAATGCGCCCGTATGCGTGAAGCCTGTGAACCCCTCCATTTCCGACATCCAGCTCCACTCTGTGCAGATGGGCTGGACACCGGGCCGATTGGAGACCAGTTGGCAGGTTGCTTATGGTCCGCAGGGATTCCATCCCGATGCGCCAGGCTCCAGCACATACGTCACCACAACGGATAATCCCGTCACCATCACGGGCCTCGCCGACGGCACCTTCTATGACATATACGTGCGTTCCGCCTGCGCCGACAGCGTGTATAGCGAGTGGTCGTCCGTGAACTCCTTCCGCACCCGCTGCGTCTCCATCGACTCTGTACCTTACTACGAGAGCTTTGACAGCTACGGCACCGGAAGCAACTACAACTACGTGAACACCTATCCCACCTGTTGGGACAAGATGACCAACAGCTCGCGAGAGAACAACCACATCAACTGGTACCCGTATCTCAGCACGTTCACCCATGCCGATGGCAACGCCTCCTTGTATTTCTACACGGCTGGTGGCCAATATTGCATCGGTTCCATGCCACCTGTGGGCGACAACCTCTCCATAGACAGTCTGCAGGTTATTTTCAAAATCAAGGGCAGCAGCAACACAGGCTCTTTCCAAGTGGGTGTGATGACCAACCCAGAAGACACGAGCACCTTCACCCTTGTGCAGACCGTAACGATGAGCGGAAACGGATGGAATGAAATCACCGTCCCGTTCAACAACTATACCGGCACTGGCAAATATATCGCCTTCAAGATGGTGAACACCTCCTCTGGCAGCAGCAACTACTTCTCTTGTTTCATCGACGCCCTCTCCCTGGTACGCATCCCCACCTGTATTGAGCCGGTATTCATCGAATCTATCGGACAAACAGAAGGCAGTATCACACTGTCATGGTTTGATACCGTAAGCACGCAGGACCACTGGCAGATAGCCTATGGCCCGAGCGGCTTCGATCTGGATCTGGCTCCCAATCTTATCATTGCGGACACCGTGCCCTTCACCATCACAGGCTTGGCGGAAGGCGTGGACTACGATTTCTACCTGAGAACTTATTGCTCGGCTGATGACCAGAGCTTCTGGATTGCGCCCATCACCGTGCGCACCGCCTGCTCGTCGGCCAAACCGCTGCCTTATAGCGAGAACTTCGATTCCTATCAGGGAACCAGCCTGAATAGCGAAGGCACAGTTCCCGGTTGCTGGTTCGCCTATAAGACGAACAGCACCCTCAAACTGCCTCATATCGTGAATCAGAACTTCAACTACACCTATCCGAATGCCCTGATGATGACGGCCAATGTCAATGGCGCCAGCACATATGTCGTCCTGCCCGAATTCTTGGATTCCCTGAACCGTCTCAACATCACTTTCTGGAAACGCATGTACAACGCCGACAGCACCTCCATACTGACCGCAGGTTACATGACGGACAACATGGACTATACCACCTTCGTGCCGTTGAAGACCGTCACCAATGTGCATGACATCAGCGGTGCCTTCGATACGGTCAAGTTCTACACCTTCCAGAATGTCCCGGCGCATGGCTATATCGCTTTCCGCTTCAGCACAAATTACCCCGGCCAATCGCAGTGCGGTATTGACAATATTCTTGTCACCAACACCGATGTAATCGACTGTCTGAATCCCATCAATCTGACCGTCAGCAATATCGGATACACTTCCGCCACCTTTAGCTGGACACCCGGCGGCGACGAAGACTATTGGTATCTTGAAATCTGGCCGGCGGAAGATCCGGATCCCATCATTTCCGGCATTGGCACGAATTATACCTCCATTAATCTGAATGATCTGGAGACAAACACCGAATATATCGTGCGTGTGAAGGCCCTCTGCTACGGACAATGGGAGAGTGATCCCTCCGACACCATCCATTTCCGCACCCTCAACGATGATACGTTAGGTGTTTCCGGCTTTGCAAGATTCATTTCCTTGTATCCCAACCCGACCAACGGCCAATTCACCATTCACAACAGCCAATTCACCATTCACAACGTGGGTGTTTATGATGTGTATGGCAAGTTATTGAAAACGGTGGAAGTGAATGGCGACCAGACTCGTATTGACATGACACCGTTTGCCAACGGCATCTATTTCATTCGCATTGAAACCGAGAAGGGCATTGTAACGAAGCGGTTAGTGAAGAAATAGGCAACACGCAAGAACAAATACAAAAGGGAGTCGATGCTGGAAGGTGTCGGCTCCTTTTTTTGATAGGGAGAAGATTTTATTTATTAAGATATTAAGATATTAAGAAATTAGGAAGTTAAGAAAATTCATAGTTAATAGTGAATGGAGAACAGGGACAAGTGACTGCGTTTCCCACAAAGCCCTATAACTATTAATTATTAACTGTTAATTATTAATTGTAAATTGGGACTATCCTTCTACAAACAAAAAATATTATCTTTGCCTTCCAATTCTTTTTAAGAAACAGCTTATGAATAACATCAAAAAAATCTACACTTTGCTGCTGGTTTGTGCCATGGTGGTCTTGTTCGCCAACTGCCAGAAAAAGCACAACTGCTCCTGCATGTCGGGCGGAAGCTATGAGATTATCGACACGGCCCGATACGAGGCGATGGGATTCCCTG
>JAIKYR010000142.1 GCA_024682995.1 Bacteroidales bacterium
TATCTGACAACCGGCATGGTTGTTCTTCAAGCCGAAAGTGAATTAGCATCCATCAACATGGTATATGCAGGCGCTTCCACCGGCAAGCGTGTCATGACCTCATCTTCTTCTCCTGGTTTCTCCCTGATGCAGGAAGGTCTCTCCTACATCGCCGGCGCCGAACTCCCCGCCCTGTGTGTGAACGTGGTTCGCGGCGGCCCAGGCCTCGGCACCATCCAACCCTCCCAGTCCGACTATTTCCAGACCACCAAGGGTGGCGGCCACGGCGACTACCGCCTCATCACACTGGCCCCCGCCTCCGTACAGGAGATGTACGACTTTGTGGAGCTAGGCTTCGACCTGGCCTTCAAATACCGTAACCCCGTCGCCATCCTTTCCGACGGCGTCATCGGCCAGGTGATGGAAAAGGTCATGGTGGACGACTACAAGCCCCGCTGGACCGACGAATACATCGAGAAGACCTGCCCGTGGGCTGTCACCGGACACCGTTCCACCGGCAAGCACCGCATCGTGACTTCTCTTGAGCTTGAGGCCCTGAAGCAGGAAGCCATCAACGACCGCATCCAGGCCAAATACCGCAAATGCGAAGAGGAAGATGCCCGCTACGAGGCCATCCAATGCGACGACGCCGAATATCTGTTCGTGGCATACGGCTCCGCTGCCCGTATCTGCATGAAGTCCATCGAATTGGCCCGCGCCGAAGGCATCAAGGTCGGTCTGGTACGCCCGATCACCCTGTGGCCGTTCCCGACGAAGGCTGTAGCTGAAATCGGCGGACGCATGAAGAAGATCCTCAGCGTGGAAATGAACGCCGGCCAGATGATCGAAGACGTGAAACTGGCAGTGGGCTGCAACGTGCCCGTTGAGCACTTCGGACGCTACGGCGGCGTGATCCCGACCCCGGTCGAAATCGTAGAAGCCTTGAAAAATATAATTAAATAATTTAAGCACTTGAAATTATGACAAGAGAAGATATAATCAAACCCGAAAACTTGGTGTACAAACGCACTCCGGTTCTCACGGATGCAACCATGCACTACTGCCCAGGCTGCGGTCACGGTGTCGTTCACAGAATCATCGCCGAAGTGATTGAAGAGATGGGCATCCAGGACAATGTCATCGGTATCTCGCCGGTGGGCTGCTCCGTCTTGGCTTACAACTATTTTGACGTGGACTTCGTGGAAGCCGCCCACGGACGTGCACCCGCGTGTGCCTCCGCCATCAAGCGTCTGCGCCCGGAGACTTTCGTGTTCTCCTATCAGGGCGACGGCGACCTGGCCTCCATCGGCTGCGCCGAAGTGATGCATGCCTGCAACCGCGGCGAGAACATCACCATGATCTTCATCAACAACGGCATCTACGGCATGACCGGCGGACAGATGGCCCCCACCACCCTCGAAGGTATGGAAACCGTGACTTGTCCTTATGGCCGTGACCCCGAAATCATGGGACACACCATGCGCCTCACCGAGATGCTGGCCCAGCTGCCCGGCACCTACTATGTGACCCGTCAGGCCGTCTATACCCCGGCATTGGCCCGCAAGTGCAAGAAAGCCATCCGCATGGCCTTCGAAAACCAGAAGCTCAAAAAAGGCGTGTCCTTCGTGGAAGTGACCTCCAACTGCAACTCTGGCTGGAAAATGACCCCGGTGCAAGCCAACAAGTGGATGGAAGAGAATACCCTGAAGTTCTTCCCGCTGGGCGACATGAAAGTGGATGGCAAGTTCGATCCCAAATTCATCGAGCGCGTCGGCACCTTCGACCAGCCGAATGAGACGATCTATTCATTGAGAAAAAAATAATAACCTTAAAATCACAAAGAAATGACAGAAGAAATCATCATAGCAGGCTTCGGCGGTCAAGGTGTGCTCTCAATGGGTAAGATCCTGGCTTACGCCGGCATTATGCAAGACAAAGAGGTCAGCTGGCTTCCCTCCTACGGTCCGGAAATGCGTGGCGGCACGTCCAACGTCACCGTCATCCTCAGCGACGAGCGCATCTGCTCCCCGTACCTCAACCAGTTCGACACCGCTATCATCCTCAACCAACAGTCCATGGACAAGTTCGAATCGGCCGTGAAGCCCGGCGGTCTGTTGATTTATGACCCGAACGGTATCACCAACCACCCCACCCGCAAAGACATCAACATCTATCAGGTGGCCGCCGCCGACAAGGCTAACGAGCTGGGTATCGCCAAGCTGTTCAACATGATCGTGCTGGGCGGATTCCTCGCCGTGAAACCGCTTGTCACCCCGGAAATGCTGCACAAGGGACTGGAAAAATCCCTGCCTGAACGTCACCACCACCTCATCCCCAAGAACGAGGAGGCTGTGGAAATCGGCAAGGGCATCCTGAAACCCTACCACACAATTTAATATCATTGCGGGTCCGCCATAATATGACGGACCAACATAAAAATGAAGGTCTGCCATAATTATGACGGACCTTCATTTTTTTATTCCTCCGGCGCCACTAACCAAATAATCAAATAAACCCAGAAACCGATGCTGCCGCACAACAGCGCAATGAGGAAAATGATTCTGACCACCGTGGGGTCACATTCCAGATAGTTGGCAATACCGCCACACACACCCGCGATTTTCTTGTCTGTTTTGGACCGTGTTAACTTCTTGTATGACATAATATGATTGTATTTAAAAATCCCCTTATAGTGAAACGGATTAAAAGGCATATCCGATGGCGATCTTCAATCCGTTGTTCCATTTGAAACGATGGGCACCTGAGAACCAATTTTTGTTAATCCAGCGTCCCTGTGACGTACGCTGCGGGTCATAGATGGGCATTGCATAGTCCACACGCACCACCAAAAAGTCAAAGTCGAGGCGCAGGCCCACACCCACATCCGCCGCCAGCTCCGTATAGAAGCGCTTGAAGGAGAACTCCGCGCCGGGCATATCGTCGTTAGCCCGTGCCAGCCAAATATTACCCACATCGGTGAAAAGTCCATACTTGAAAGATCCGTAAATGGTGCCGCGGTACTCCAGATTCCACTCCAGCTTGATGTCGCCTGTGTAGATGCTGTCAAGGCCATGCTCATATGAGCCGGGACCCAAGCCCCGGTAACTCCACCCTCTCATGCTGTTGCTCGTTCCCATGAAGAAGCCCTTCTCATAGGGCACGTAGGAATCCTTGTCCAGCGGGATGATGACACCGGCATTGAGCCTCGTGGCAAAAGAGTTGTTCCTATTGAATGTATGCGTATAATTCCAAGTAATCTCAAATTTCTCGAAGGTGGAATAGTCGTAGCCCTCCTCATCCAACTTGTTCTTGGCAAGAACCCACCGCTTGTCCGGACTGAAAAGCGCATTCAAACCCTTCAGAAACAATCCCGAAGACTCCGCATTGATTGAGATACGCATCACATCCTTCTTCCATGAGATATTGAACGGGACCAAATAGTCCATACCGTATTTCAGGGAGAGCAGGAAAAATTTTCCAAATTTTTTCTGATAGGATTCCGGATAAGAAAAATAATTGATGATGCCGGAATAGATACGGTTATTGATATTGATGGTACTGACATCAATAGGACTGATGGTATGGTTGGTGTAATAGTTCGGACTCCAGTTGTAGGTGATGTTCGTATTATAAACGATACGCCTATACAAGCCCGAATAGTTGACACCGAAATTCAGGGTGGTACTGTAGCGGACCGCATCGCGCTGCTGTGCACGGTGGAAAAGGAAGAGCTTGGGGAAAGTCATCGCCACCGAGGCTCCAAACTCCGGGTAGGTAAACTGCGAGCCTTTGCGGAAAAGGTTGGTAAGCGAGTAATAGAAGTAGCCTCCCGACAGATTTAACGTGAGATGCTCTCCGCCCTTGAACAGGTTACGGTTCGTATATGAGAAGGAGATGGCTGACTTATCGTTGCGCAAGTCCAGCTGTCCTCCGATGCTGTGCACCTTCTGGCGCGTCAGACGGAAATAGGAGTCCAACACACCTGTCCGACGCACGGAATCCATCTGGCCAGACCTTTCCTCAAAGGTTTGGCTCATGAAGGAGAAGTTATCCAACTGGTTCAACGACTGGCTGCTGCGACGGCGGGCCAGCTGCGTATAAGGATTGCCTTTATGCATGTGGATGGCGTCTGCAATCACTTTGTATTTGAAATCCTGTATAGGTCCCGACAGCCAGTCATAATGCGGCGTGATAAAATAGAAATTCGTCGAATCGCGACGATTATGGTACAGCACCGTGTCATACGTCTGTGACGCATCCGCCGTGGCATCATAGTCGGTTTGGATATAAACGTCGTTGAAATAGTACTTGTACAAATACCTGTCGGCGTTCTCCACATTCGGAATCTTCATCACAATGTCCAATGACACTGATTTCGGAGGGGCACTCGCCGTATCCAACGCTTCATCATACGACACCTCACAGTGGATTACGGATTTCTCCACATAATAATATCCCTCATCTTTGATATCACTGATAATGCGCGTCAACTCATTGCTGATTAACGACTCGCTATATTGCATTCCCGAATAGAGCAGGGATTCGTCCATGTTCAGTACCACAATCTTGCGGTACTCCGGAATATCAATATCGTACCGTATATTGCTGACGGTATATGGCTCATTGGCTGTCACAAGATAACGGACCGAGGCCTTTTGGGGATTGGATTCCTTAAACCGGACATTATAATCGAAAGTGGCATCGAAATAGCCGTATTTGTTCATCACCACGCCCAATTGGGATATTGAGCTCTGAATCTCCGTCGAATCAAGCAGCACGGGCGGCTCGCCGACACGGTTGCGAAGCCATTGCCGAAATTTGGAATCTTTCCATTTGCCGGTCTTGGGGTCCAGACGGGGTTGTCCGCCGGTATAGCACATCGTTTTCAGGTTAAACACCCCCATGAACTTCTTGTTCGTCAGAGGGCGCACGTATGATTTCAGGTTATCAATTTGAGGATCCTTGGAGTCCACGACCGTCACCGTATTCTTCGTCAACATATACTGGCCCTCCGTCAAGGTCTTGGTGGACCGGCATCCGGGCAGAAGGGCTATCAAAAAAGCACACGTCAGCCAATACAATGACGTTGTCCTCATAGCTAACGGGTTTTACGGGCGGGATAAAAAATGTAGAGCACGCACAGCAGCACGAAAGCGGTGAACACGCTGTCGGCCACGATGGCCATGAGCGAGTACCCGAAATGGCGGAACGAAGAGGCCTCCAGCATCACGACCAAAAACTGGTGCAGGAACGAGAGCACAATCACGTATGTGAACATCCATTTCGTGTCCTTCACGCCGGGCACAGGCCTGTCCACGCCCTCCGTGGCATTGCGACCGTTCAGGAGCTTTACCAGATAGGGACGCACGAACATGACAATCAGGGAGGCCGCCATATTCACTCCCAACGTGTAGGCGAACATATCCACCACAAAGCCGGCGGCAAAACCAATGAGATATTGCACCGATTTGGGCAGTTCCAGCGGCAGCAGTAACAAAGCCAGCAAATATAAGGCCGGCGTGGCGAAACCGAACAGATGAATATTGCTGCAAATGAACACCTGCAACACAAGCACAATGACAAACCGCAATATGTTCGACAACACGTTATTCATCTTTGAAGTTGGCTTTTAATGTGTCCAATTCGGATTTATACAGATTCTCGATCAGATAAACCGTGTTCAAACGTTTGAAATCCGTGGCCAGTTTCACCTTGATGGTCAGGAAGCTGGCATTCTTGCCCACCGACACCTCCTTGACGGTACCCACCAGCAAGCCCTTGGGGAAGATGTTGGAATAGCCGCTGGTCAGCACAGAATCGCCGATGTTGATTTCCAGATGCTGCGGGATGTTCTCCAAGTAGGCTACGGAGGGATCTCCGCTCTCCCAAACCACAGTGCCCACCTGGTTGATGGGCGAGACAATGGCGCTGATACGGGAATCGGGATGCAGGATGGAGATGATGGAGGCGAAGTTGTTGGACACGTCGCTCACCACACCCACCACCCCTTTCGGCCCGGTGACGGCCATGTCACGGCAAATGCCGTCACGCTGGCCCTTGTCAATGATGATGTAGTTGAACGCCTGATCGGTGGTGTTGTAGATGACATGGGCATAGGTGTAGTCATACAGCCGCACGCTCTTGGGATGGAGGGAGTCGGTTTCCGACATCATGGAAAGCACCGTGTCCTCCTTCTCCATGAACATGTTCTGCCGCTCACGCATCAGGGCCATGTTCTGGCGCACCAGATCCTCATTCTCCTGTCCGAGGCTGAAACGATGAATCATTTCCGCCCAGTTCTTCTGGATGGGGCCGACCGTGCTCTGGCAAATCCTGGCGAACTTGTACTCACTGTACGCCAACGACTTCCCGAGCAGTACCAGGCTCACCACCAGAAGAACCGCGAACAGGAAATAGTGGAAATTCTTTCTGAAAAATTCAATCAGGTTGTTCATCCACGTCCAATAGGGTCACAATTATTTCTCGGCAAACTCCTTGCCGGCGCGCAGGCAGGCGATATTGACGTTGACAACGTCCTCACCCTTGCGGGCGAAGTTCTCGCGGACGGCTGCCTCAATCTCCTCAAACGGAATGCCCAGGTATGGAGAAGCGGCACCCAGAATGACCATGTTTGCGGAACGGGCGGAACCGAGGTCCTTCGCAATCTTGTCCGCATTGATGACCACCTTGTTCTTCAACTTGCCCAACTCGTCGTTCAACTTGTCGAAGTCCGGATAGTTGGGGATGTTCACGAACGGCTGGTCATTGGTGATCAGCCAGCCGGTCTCCGGGTTGAGCCACGGGAGATAGCGCAATGACTCCATGGGTTCCACGGAGATGATCATGTCGGCCTTGCCCATCGGGATAAGGTCGGAGGCGATCTCCTGGTCCGAGAGGCGGAAGTGCGACTGCACGTCGCCACCGCGCTGGCTCATGCCGTGAACCTCGGCCTGTTTCATATACATTCCTCTTTTGACGGCTGCGTAGCCGACGATGGTGGCGATGGAGAGGATACCCTGACCGCCTACACCTGCTAATATGATGTCAATTTTCATTTGTTCGTTTTTGATTGTTGTTGCTAATTTAACTACTGTTTCTTGGCGGCCTGCTGTTTTTTCATGCGGCGGCTGAGAGTCTGGATACACTCGCGCGTCGGGATGATGACAGACACGCCTTCGTATTCGAGTTCTTTCTCGATGATAGCCACATTCTCCTCATGGTGAGCCTTCAGCGGATTGATGCGGTGGATGTGGTCCTCCTTCACGCCGAGGCCCTTGCAGATCTCGCCGAGCACTCCGAGAGCGTGGGAGTCCTGACCGCCGGTCATGCCCGTAGTGCTGTTGTCGAGAATCATCACCGTCACCGGTGTGTTCTCGTAGATGCAGTCCAGCAGAGAGGTCATGCCGCTGTGGGTGAACGTGGAGTCGCCGATGACCGCCAGCACCGGACGCAGGCCAGCGTCGGCGGCACCCTTGGCCATGGTGATGGAGGCACCCATATCCACGGTGGTGTAGATGGCGTTGTACGGCGGGAGCGCACCTAACGTGTAGCAGCCGATGTCGGCAAACACCTTGCCCTTGCCGTATTTCTCCATGGCGGCGTTGATGGCGTTGTAGGAGTCGATGTGCGGGCAGCCCACACACAACGCGGGCGGACGAGGCACCACGAGGTCCGGAATCGGCGTGCCGTAGGTGTCGGGAAGACCGAGGGCCTTGGCCACGAGATTCGGGTTGAGTTCGCCGTCACGCGGCAGTGCGCCGGAAAGACGTCCGATGATGTTGCCCGTGCGGTTCAGGATGCCACGCACCTGCTCTTCGATGAAAGGATAGCCCTCTTCGGCCACCAGCACCGTTTCGCA
>JAIKYR010000143.1 GCA_024682995.1 Bacteroidales bacterium
AGGAACACCCGCCGCCGTGAGCTCCGCAGCTCTATATATCTGCTCACTGTACGAATAGGCACCACCGTAACTCATAGGTGCTCCGGCAGCACCACCCGTAGTGGTGGCTGACGTGCCTGTTCCGAAAATCGCCGTGAACTGAGCGTTCACCATTACCGGCAACAACATCATCACCGATAAAACAAAAAGTACAAGTTTTTTCATAGTAAATTATGTTTAATTAATACTAATGTCTAATCCGAAACAGCCCTTCTAATCCTTTTTGGAGGTTACAAATATACAATTTTTATATTAAGAGATAACTATTTAGAAAAAAAAGAGCCAATATCCTGAGATATCGGCTCTTTTGGATTAATAGTAAACAATATTGTTAACTATCTTCTCACAAAGCTCTTTGTCACCACACCCTTCTCGGTGCTGATGCGCACGAAATACATGCCGGCAGACAGCTCTCTGACATCCAGATCGACCATATTGCCGTTCACCTCAACCGTCTTCAACAGTTTACCATAAACATCATACACATTCACATTGTTAATTATTAATTGTTCATTAATAATTGTAAACTGTCCGTTGTTCGGGTTCGGGTAGAGGCTGGTAGCCAATTCGTAATCGCTAATGCCGTCGTCAGTTGCTGTGGTGAACGTCACCGTGTTGGAAGGATCGCTTTGGCCATCGGCGCAGTTGGCAACCACATTCACGGTGTAGGTCGTGGCCGGCTGCAAGCCCGTGAGCGTGTAAGGATGCTCATTGGCCGTAGCGGATGACGACTGGGCAGCGTTCTCCTCCTTATAGATTACCGTCCAAGAGGTGACATTGCCGTTCTGTGCCCAATCAAGCACCACACTGTTCTTCGTTGTATTCGTGGCGGTCAGACCAGTCGGAGCATTGCAAGGATCCGGTCCAGGACCCTGGGCTTGCGTCTGGAAAGTGACAGCCGTTGTCCAGTCGGAGGTGGCATCGCCGCAGTTGGCGCGCACACGCACATCGTACTGTGTGCCAGCGGTCAGGCCTGTGATGTTGTAGGAGGTTGTCTGCGTCGGGATAGCATTGCCCCAAGTGTTGGAACTGTGCTCTTTGACTTGGACATCCCAAGCGGTCTCCGTGCCGCCCGCCGTCCACGTGGCTGTAGCAGAAGTCTGCGTAATGGTGGCAGCTGCCACGGCAAGGCCCGTAGGCACGTCGCAGGTCGGAGTCGGAGGTACGATGGTGGTGTCTTCCTCAATAAGGACATCATCCATATACAAAGCACCTGAATTGCTCGGATGATACGACATGAACGCAACATAACGACCGTTACCCGTATAGGATGCAAACGAAACGGTATGAGGTTCAAAGGCTGTCGTAGAAGTATTGTAAAGGGTATCCATTGCAACAAAGGTGGTTGCATCCATCGGATTCGTCATGGCACCTACAATCAGGCCGATAGAAGTATAGGTCGAGGATCTGAATTGCACGGAAACTTTCACCGTGTTCATAGCATAGGTGGAGGCTATCTCAGGAGCAGCGACCAAAGAGTATGTACCGGCGGACGAGCCATAGAAATAGAGGGAGCGATTACCGGAAGAGTAGTATGTACCAGAAATATACGGATAATTGGCGCCATACGTACTATTCCATGTCCAGCACATCGGATGCGAATTTGTTCCTGTCGTCGTGTAGGAATCAAAGTTTTCGGCATGAGGCAGCGTAATGACATCACACTCGGTGGTAAACGTCACCACTTGAGACCAGGAAGAATAGGTATTGTCAGAACAGAGAGTTCTCACATAAACGTCATACGAGGTGGCGGCTGTAAGGCCTGTCAAGTTCACTGTAGCGGTGTTGGTGGGAACCGGAGTACCAGAAGTGGGTGCCTGACCCGGAGCCACACACACATACTCCCAGTTGGAATCCGACTGCTCAGCCGGAATAATGGTAAAGGAAGCCGTGGTGTTAGTCACCGTACCTACTGTAACCATGCTGGGTGCGGAGCAGCTTCTCGTCTGGATGGAGATAGAGTCAATGATAGCGGGCGGGTTGGTACCTCCGCTTCCATCATTCGTCCACATGAAATAGAGACGCTTGTAAGTGTTGGAATAGGTTGCACCATCCAGTACTGTGCTGAAGAAGTCACCAGTCCCTTTGAGGTTCAGTTTCTGGACCAGTTCCACAGAACCAGCCGGCTTGTAAGTGGTGTCGGTAGGTGTCACACGCACACCCAAAGCTGTCGGAGTTATCGGTTCTCCGATATAGACTTTGAAGAAATCGTATGTGGATTCACCCTGGCAAGCCCAATTGAAACTCAAATCAAATTCGGCAGCCTGCGGGAACTGAACATCGCGGTAAGCCCAAACCGTACCGACAGCTGACGTAGTGCTATAGGCTGCCGTTACACCGTTATCGTTCGACACATAAAGGTGAGCATGGCTGTCATTCGTAGGCGTGCCGATATACCATTTGTTGGTGGCATTGCCGTTCACAATACCCCATTCGGCATTCTCCGTAGCATTGGAGAAATCGATGACAAACGGCACCACAGCAGGATTATCGGAGAGAGTGGCGAAGGAAATCTTCACCCATTCGCTGTTACCTTCTCCATTGGAGCATATTGTACGCACATAAAAGTCATAACCGGTGTTGCCCGTCAAGCCACTTAAGGCTTGCGTGGTGCTGTTCACCGTCTGAGCCTGCGAAAAGTCGGGTTCCTGTCCTTGAGACACATACAACATCTGCCAAGTGCTTTCGTTCGGATTGTCTGTCCAGGAAACCGTAACGGCGCTGGACGTAACATTGGATGCGGTAACGGCGGTCGGAGCGCCGCAAGCCGGTGCGATGTCAATCGTGATGTCATCCAAATACATGTAATTATATGCTGAAATCATTTGGCCGTCACACAGGAAAGCGATATACTGGCCGGGGTTGGTCACATTCTCGAAGGTAGCGGAGAACTGCTGCCATGTGGAGGTGGTTGTCGGGGAGACCGTATCCACCGGCACAAAGGTGCTCACATTCGTCGGGTCGCTCATGACGCCCACCACCAGGTTGTAGCTGGCGCTGGACTTGTACAACCAGAATTTGACCTGCAGAGAGGAGACAGGATACAGCGAGTCAATCTCCGGCATAATGGCCAGATTATACGTGGTGGAACTCGTATAGAAATACATGGAGTTACCATTGGGATCATGCGAATAGGTAGCACTGATGTACGGATAGTGGCTCGTACCAGAGACGTATGTGCTTCTGCTATCCCAACAAGCCGGATATGAGGAGGAAGAGGCCGTTTCATTACCGAAGTCCTCGCTATACGGAATGGTGATCTTGCCACATCCCGTACGGAAACTCACGGTAGTCCAGTCGCTCAAGTCACCGGTGACACACAACGACTGCATCCGGACCTCATAAATCGTGTTGCTGTTGAGGTTGTTCAAGGTGTAAGGTGATGTTTGGCCTGTTCCGACAATCGTCCAAGCCGTGTCACTGGCTTTCTTGTATTCGAGGTTCCAATCCGGTTCACCGTTACCGTCAGCCCAGACAATGTCGGCACTGTTTTCCGTAACATTGACCACCATGACATTCGGAGCCACACAGGTAGCCAAGCTGTCGCAGTTAGCTCCTAATATCATGTTAGCTCTGTAGCTGTACACACTTCCTGTAACACTAGCTGTCGGGTTCTGCGGGTCAATATTCTGCGAATCGCTTTGGTAATAAACAGATTTACTTGTTGCACTATGGCTTTTAAATATGTATGCCGAACCATTATAAGCATCAGAATTGTCATCTATAGCCACCACCAGGTTATCGCTACCATTATAATGGAAGACAGAGTCAAAAGTGAAGGTATTCCAACCCTGCTGACAGTTCATCGGACCGGTATAAACCAGGTGCAGACTGTCAAAAGGAACATAATTGCTGGAGGAGGAGAACGAACTCTGCGGCGTATGGCCAAGGTATATGTTCACATTGGTCTTGGAAGTCATCGGAGAAGAATAATTGTATTCAAAAGCAATACTTCTCAAATCTGCAGAGCCATTCATTTCCGAACTCATAACAAGCTGTTGTGTATATGAATAGTGATAATAATTGCCTATCGGGACATAATAGCTGGTGCTGGAGGATGTTCCCGTCAGGGAAATCTCGCCACCGGCAAGGCACTTCGTGGAGAAGGTTTCCGTCACCCAGCCGCTCTCGAAACCGTTGTCGCAGGCGGCCTTCACACGCACATCATACGAGGTAGTCGGGTTGAGGCCGGAAAGGATGTAGTTGGTGGCCGTAAGGCTGTTCACCGTAGTCCACGAATCCAGACCGTGCTCACTGTATTCCAACGTATAGTCGGTAGTAGTACCCATCGGACCGTCATTCCAAGAGACAAGAGCCGAGGTACCGGCAATGGAAGAGACCTCCAAATCGCTCACAGACGAACAAATCGGGGCTCTATCCAACACCACATCATCCACATACATGGCGTATGAAGAGGATGAGCCGACAAAGCGGAAAGCCACATGACGGCCCGTTCCCGTGTAATTGCGGAAGAATACCGTGTAAGGTTCCCATGTGCTGGCGGTTGTCACCGAAATCGTTTGCACCACATCGAACGTGGTATCCACAGCGGGATTACGGACCAAGCCCACCTGCATTTGGGGTGCGATATTCGAACCATACAACCAGAAACTCACCTGAAGGTCACTGATGTTTATATTCTCGCCATTGGCATCCACATCAGCCACGCGCGGCAGCATAGCATATTCGTGCTCATAATTGGTGCCGGTCATGCCGTAGAAATAGAGAGACCCCACACCAGAATGATGTGTACTCGAAATATACGGATACAGAGTGCTGTAGGTATTCTGCAGGCTTCTGGTCCAGCACTGCGGATAATAGGTCGTACCCGTTCCACCGTACACGTCAAAAGAATCGCCATACGGGAAAGAGGAAATCTCACCACATTCGGTGTTGAAAATCGTGTGTACCCAAACACCCGTATCGAGACCGCAATTGGCCCGCACGTAAACCGTGTAATGAGTACCGGTATTGAGGTTGGTGAGGTTGATGGAGTTGGTGTAAACCGTATGCAACTGGTTGTCGGCAATCATGTCGTCAATCGTGAAACCTGCCGGAACGGCCACCACATCAAATTCGCTGGCGGTACCGCCATCCCAAGTAAGGTCGGCAGAACTCTGCGTAATGGCACTCACTGTCAGATCCGTGGGCGGGAGACAGGCAGGAAGCGCATCCAGCACCACATCATCCAACGAGATATTCATTGTAGTAGTGCTGTGGTCGTTGTAACAGGCGAAAGCAATGTAGGTGCCATTGCCCGTATAGTTGTTGAACGGCACATGGAACTCTTCCCATGTGTTGGTCATCATCGGCGACAACTCAGCCACCTCCTCGAAAGTGGTGTGATCCTGCGGATCAGACATCACACCCACCTTGATGAAATAGTTGGCGGATGTTTTTCTGATCTTGAAGGAGAGCATGGTCTGGTTGATGGGCACTTGCGTCACATCGATGGTGGGCAATGTCGCTATGGAATAGTATGCACTCGTACCGTAGAAGTAGAGGCAGCGGGTGCCGGAGGCCGGCGTGCTGGTGTAGAGGTAAGGATAAAGCGTGGAGGTGTAATTGCTGTTGGTATGCCAGCATTCCGGATATTTTCCGGAACCGGAAACCGTATAGCTGTCGAAATTCTCAGAGAAAGGCAGCGTCGCAATCATCGTACACTCCGTGGTGAACGACTCGACTTTCCAGTCGCTATTTTCAGTAGCGGAGCAGACGCTTCTTGCACGCACCGTGTAATCCGTGTTGGGCGTGAGATTGGTCAGAGCCACTGGAACGCTACTGGTGTTCACCACACCCATGGAAGTCCAAGCGGTGTCGTTGTTACTCATATATTCCACCTCCCAAGAGGTCTCCGTACTGCCGGCGGCAATCTGCACATCGGCCGTCACATCCGTGATATGGTTTACCACCACGTTCGGAGCCGCACAGGTGACTGTGTTGTCGCAATCAGCTCCTATAATCATGTTTGCTCTGTAATTGTACACACTACCTGTAACACTTGCTGTCGGGTTCTGCGGGTCAATATTTTGCGAATCGCTCTGGTAATAAACAGATTTGCTCGTTGCGCTATGGGTCTTGAATGTGTATGACGTACCATTATAAGCATCAGAATTGTCATCCACAACCACCACAAGGTTATCGCTACCATTATAATGGAAAACAGAGTCGAACGTGAAGGTGTTCCAGCCCTGCTGACAATTCAGCGGACCGGTATAAACCAGATGCAGACTGTCAAAAGGAACATAATTGCTGGAGGAAGAGAACGTACTCTGGGTTGTGTGTCCAAGATAAATGTTCACATTTGTCTTACTGGTCATTGCCGTCGAATAATTGTATTCAAAAGCAATGCTTCTCAAATCAGCAGCACCTGCCATTTCCGAGCTCAAAACGAGCTGTTGGGTATATGAATAGTGATAGTAATTGCCAATCGGGACATAATAGCTTGTGCTGGAGGTTGTACCCGATACGGGAATTTCACCACCGGCAATACAGCCTGTAGAGAATTGTCCATACGCATAACCGGCATTAGAGAGCGGGCAGTTGGATGTCACACGCACATCGTAGGCCGTATTTTGCGTGAGGCCGCCCAACAGGTAGTTGTTTTCGTTTACGGTAACCGGACTCCACTGGTTGAGGCCCTGCTCGGAATACTCCAAGGTGTAGGAGGTCTGCAGCTCACGGATACCCGGCTGCCAGGAGATGTAAGCAGAAGCACCAGCCACGTTGCTGACTTCAACGTCTCGAGGAACAAAGCAGGTAGCGATATTGTCCACCACAATCGTATCCACATAGAACTGACAGTCGGTTGTTCCCACATTGCGGTATTTGAACGCAATATAACGGCCATTACCCGTATAGCCGTCAAAGAAAGTGATATGTTCTTCCCAAACATTGGCGGCAGAGGGAGTGAAACGGTCCACCAACTCGAACGTGGCGGGATCGTACGGATCCGTCATCACACCCATCAGGATCTGCTGGCCCGCCGTGTTGGTCCGTCCTTTGAACACCATCTGAAGTCCCGTCATGCTTATGCTGGAGGAGATAGGACTCATAACCGCATATTGGTCATTCGAGTTCTTTGTGGTGAAATAGAGGAAATTATCTGTAGCACCAGTGAAATGAGTCACCATGGGTACGTTACTATAGGAGAACGACATGGTGGTCATACAGCTCGGGCGTTTTCCGGAAACATCTGCCGTAAAGTCATAAACGATAGGCAGTGTAGTGTATTCGGCGCAGGTCGTCTTGAAACGAAGTCTGTCGCTCCATGCGGTCGTCTCGTTACCGCACACGCCACGGATGAAGAGGTCGTACTCGGAATCGGCGTTCAGCTGGAGTGTAAAGGGATTGGTGGTGGCGATGACATACGACATCTGTACGGAATCCACATCATAACCAACGGTGTCAACGGCAATTTCCCAAGAGTTGGCGTTGCCAGTCCACTCCAACGTGATACCGCTCGGGGTCACATCGGTGATTCTCAAGTCTATCGGACGACGGCAGGTGGGAGCCTGTTTCACCTCCAAATAATCCAGACAGAAGGTGTTGCCGGCAGAAGTGGTGCGACCGTCAGACAGAATTGCGATATGGCGGCCCGTACCTGTGTAATTGTCAAAATAAACTTCGGCAAACTTCCAATAGTTCATCATATCCGAGACCACTGTGTCAACCGGAACAAAAGAGGTGAGGGTGCTGTCATCATCCATCACACCGATGATTAATTTGCCATCCGGATGGGTAAAATGGACATAATCAAACGATAGCATCACCTGGTTCATATTGACAGTACTCTCAACAGCCGGAAGCACTATGTAAGAATAGTCTGCCGTCGTGCTGTTGATGTACATGGAGTTGGCTCCACTGGTATGGTTGGTGGCGTAAATATAGGGTTTGTTGGCCACAGCGGTTGCCGTTGATATGAGTTTCCAGCATCTCGGGAAAGTGCCCGTGCCGGTACCGTCATTCTCAAAGTCCTCCACAAAAGGAAGAGAGATTTCCGGAACACATTCGGTACGGAATGTGGCGGAACGCCAAAAACTGTAATCGCCGCCGCCGCAGTTGGCGCGGACGTAGGTACGGTAAACCGTGTTGGGGGTAAGGTTCAAATAGGTGTACGTAGTATCGTAGGCATTGTCTGTAGGAACCGTATTGCTGTCAGGTTGATCTGTGGATGTGGTCAAATAGACATCCCACATGGTTTCCGTGCCGCCCGTGGTCCAGGAGAAGGTGGCTTCCGTGCTGGTAACGTCCGAAACAACCGGATTTGTAGGACTGGGACAAGTCAAAGATGACTGGGAATACGTAAATGTCGCCTTGGGCAGGAAATTTCTTGCCGTGGCAGTGACAGAACTGACTCCAGAACTGCTATATCCAGACAAAGAGGACCCTGTGGAAGAGATGCCATAGAAATACGCAGAAGAATAATTGCCCTCTGTTTGCGAGGCAAATTCCACCAAAAGATTGCCACCCACATACACAAACGGATTGCTGAAAACGACCGTCATCTCACCATTCGCTACCGTCAGCGTGCCCGTATAGACAGCATCGGAAGGGGCTGGCAGGAAGGTTGTTCCCGAAAACGTCGCATCCGAACAGGTTCCCAACTTCATTTCCATAATGGAAGTCCAGGCAGAAGACGGAGCTGAAGACACATAGAACGTCAATTGGGTGATGGTACTGCCCACCATATCTGACAATAGGTTTGCGGGGTAAATCATCTGGGCGCGGATGTAATCATCCATCCAAAGCCCGTACACCGGAACGTAACTGTTTGTTGTCGTTCCGTCCGCCACAGTAAGCGTCTGTTGCGCTGATAGCGTAAGCGAGAAAACACTGGCACAAATCAGCATCAAGGTCAGTAAAATCTTTTTCATAATAAATGTATTTAATTTGTAATTGATTGATTTTATGCTATTTAAAATAAAGATACTTTTTTACGAATTAAAAGCGCAAAACTATAATAAAATATCATTCAAAAACGAACATGTTAATAATGTTGGTTTTTTTTCGCAAGAAAGAGGGGGAAATATATTCCCCTTCTTAAAAAAAGGGCAACAATATAGATGTTGACCTATCGTTATCCTTATGGCATCATAGGATGCCAATTATCATAGGTGAATGAGTTGTTTTTTTCCTATGAATAAGCGGAAGTCAATAACTCCCCACTGTCCGCACACCCGTGCGGGCATCCTAAAATTCCCCTTCTGATTTTTCAGAAGGGGTGCCCGAAGGGCGGGGTAGTTAATATATTGCAAAAAAATACCTTATTGTGAAAAAATCGACCATCATCAACGGAATTATAATCAAAGGAAACACATTTCAACATCTCCCGGCAAATCCGGAACTGTCAGGCCGTGCGTGCAAGAACCGAAAGGCGGGCAATATGGCGGAAATCGTGTTTTGGCTACAAGTGCACCGGAAAATGTTCCATGGACTTGATTTTGACAGGCAGAAAGTCATCGGGAACTACATTGTTGATTTCTATGTGAAGAGTCTCGGGCTGGTTGTGGAGATAGACGGCGGCTCCCACAACGAGAAGCTGGATTATGATGCGCAGCGCGACGAATACCTGGAAGGCATTGGATTAAACGTGTTCCGCACGACGGACTACGATGTCCTGCAACATGTGGATCTGGTGTTGGTGGACTTGGAAGACTTCATTGTCAAACATTATGGAAATGAAGAGAAGCCATAAGGAATGATGACCCATATTAACTACCCCGCCCTGCGGGCACCCCTTCTTAAAAAAGAAGGGGAATTAGTTTCGTGCGGCACTTACGTGCCACACTATTCACTGACTACTAATTACTGACCACTAATTACTGACTACTAATTACTATCCCCTGTCCCCTAAAAAAAGGAGCCGACACCTTGCGGCATCGGCTCCTTTGGCATTAATAATAATATTGTATGTTTACTTCTTCACGAAGCTCTTTGTCACCACGCCCTTCTCGGTGCTGATGCGCACGAAGTACATGCCAGCGGAGAGCTCTCTCACATCAAGCTCCACTGTATTGGCATCCGCTTCTATCGTCTTCAGCAATTTACCATACACATCATAAACCTGAACATTGTTCATTATGAATTGTTCATTATTAATTGTAAACCGTCCATTGTTCGGGTTCGGGTAGAGACTTATCATTTGTTCGTAGTCGTTGATGCCGACGCCTTCCGTGGTGAACGTCACCATGTTGGAGACACCGCTCGGGCCATCGTCGCAGTTGGCGACCACATAAGCCTGATAGGTCGTGGCCGGTTGCAAGCCAGTGAGGGTGTAGGGATGCTCGTTCGCCGTGGCCGTGGACCACTGGGCCACACCCGTCTCCTGGTAGTTGATGGTCCAGGAGGTGGAAGTGCCGTTTTCCGTCCACTCAAGCACCACACTGTTCGTGGTCATATTCGAGGCGGTCAGGCCTGTCGGGTCTTCGCACGGGTTCGGTCCCGGGCCTTGGGCTTGCGTCTGGAAGGTCACAGCATTGGTCCAGTCGGAGACGTCGTTGTTGCCGCAGTTGGCGCGCACGCGCACGTCGTATTGCGTGCCGGCAGTGAGACCTGTGAAGTTGTAGGTGCGGGCCGTCAGCGGGATAGCATTACCCCAGTTGCTGGCGTTTTGCTGCTTGTACTGGAGGTCCCAAGCCGTCTCCGTGCCACCTGCGTTCCAAGAGGCCGTAGCTGTGGTCTGCGTGATGGAGGAAGTGGGAACCGTCAAGCCCGTAGGAACCGGACATGTAGGCGGCGTGGGAGGTGTGGCATTGCTGTCCAACTCGATAATCAGATTATCCATCATGGCATAATAAGTGCTTCCACCCAATAAACCATGCTTGAAGGCAATATAATGGCCTGTTCCAGTATAGTTGGCGAAGCTCACCTCACGGCTCTCATACGTTGCCACCGAAGAACCTGGATAAACCGTGTCAACCGCCACAAAAGTAGTGGCATCCATCGGATTCGTCATCACGCCCACTTGCAAAGCACAAGTATAGGACGTGCCTGACAAGCCTCTGAACATGAACTTGGCCTTCAATGTATTGACCGGAATGGAGGGAACCAACTCCGGCGTAATGGCAATATTGTACATCGTGCCAGTAGTGTAGAAATACAAGCCTGCCGTGGATCCGTTGTAACCATAGGAGGAGTTGCAATACGGACGTTCTCCACCCGTATAGGTGTTGATCTTGCCCCAGCAGTTCGGATAGGCGGCCGTTCCCGTGCCGTAACTGTCGAAGTTCTCAGTATATGGCAACTGGCTGATGGCAGCGCACTGGGTGACACCCGTCGCCTTTATGCTCCAGGAGCTCACATCGCCGCCACCGCAGTCGGCCTGCACATAGAAGTCATATGTGGTGCTGGCACTCAAGCCTGTAATGGTGGTGGTCGGCGTGTTATGCACCTGCACAGTGGTACCCGTACCCAACATGTATCCGGTGGGACCGTACTCCACTATCCAGTCTTGGGCCGTACCTGTCTCCGTCCAGTTCAACGTCACGGAATTCTGGGTCGAATTGGAAACCGTCAGATTCTGCGGCTTCGGACACGTCGGAATGAGATCCACGCGAACATTGTCCACATAACCATAGTTCATATTGGACAACGGCTGGGAAGCCAGGAGGCCGATATACGCACCGGTGCCGGTATAATGGCTGAACACAATCTCATAGTTCCCATACGTAATGACTTGCGTAGTGACCGTATCTATCGGGACGAAAGTGGTTATATCCGTCGGGTCGGTAAGGATACCCACCGTCAAGTCGAATGGATAGCTGGTATTAAGTGCTCTGGCGTCAAAGGAGACCTGGAGAGTGTTCATAGCATTCTGCGTGACATCAATCTCCGGCAGGATAGCCATCTGGCTGCCATAGGTGCCGGTGCCCGCGTAGAAACGCAAGGAGTTCAATCCGGAACTGGCGGTGGAGGAACTGTTGTAAACAATCGGATACCCGGCATAGCTCGTGTTGGTACCCGTGTTAATATAGTTCCAGCAAATCGGCAGATTGTTGTCACTGACAGACGTGGAGGTGGTACCGGCATGAGTGTCGAAATTTTCAACAATGGGTATGGCGACAGCGTCACATTCCGTTGCGAAATCAGCCGTCACCCATTCGCTCACATCGCCGCCACCGCAGTCGGAACGCATACGTACCTTATAGAAGGTTCCCGCATTGAGGTTGGACAAGGTAGCCGGGCTGCTGGTCTGATTAGCCGCAGGTGTCCACGTGGTGTCACCATCAACCTGATATTCCACATTCCAGAGACCTTCCATATAACCCGGCACCCAGGTGATAGTTGCCGAAGTGGAAGTGACACTGCTCACATACATATTCGGTGCCACACAAGTGGCAGTAGAGTCGCAATCGCCTCCAAACTTCACATTGCTGCGGTTTCCGGAAGAGTAACTGCTAGCTGTCGGAGGATTGCTCGGATTTGGATTGGCGGAGTCACTATAATAGTATAATGAGCGGTAATTGCTGCCCGTGGAGTGTACGTGGAAGACGTATGCGCTTCCGTCATACTGGTCGGAGTTGTCATCTATTACCAGCACAAGGTTATCCGTACCGTTGTACTGGAACGGAGTGGTGAAGTTGAACGTATTCCATCCCTGATGGCAATTCAGCGGACCGCTGTACACCTGCGTCAGATTGGAGAGTGCCACATAATCAGAGGTACTTGTGAACACCGACTTGGTGGTATGTCCCAGATAGATGACCACACTCGTCTTTTTCGTGGAAGCAGAACCATACGCATAGTCAAACGACACACTTCTGAACGTAGCGGGACCATTCAACTCGGATGCCAGATAAATCTGCTGTGAAGAGGTGAAATGATAGTAATTGTTCACAGGCAGCGTATAGGCGGTCGCGGTGCCGTTACCCACCTGGATATCACCACCCACCAGACAGGTTGTAACAAACTGCGCAGTAGTCCAACCACTCTCGGTGTTGTCGTTACAGTTCGTCTTCACCCGCACATCATAATTCGTGGTCGGGTCCAGGCCACCGAGCAGGTAGGGCGAGGCTGACACGCTGTAGGATGCCGGCGTCCAGTTGTTGGTTCCGTGCTCGGCATATTCCACCATGTAGGAGGATGGTGTTCCGAAAACGCCGTCATCCCATGACAACAATGCGGACGTGCCGGCCACATTGGTCACCGTAAGGTTGTTAACCGGCGAACAATCCGGGATCAAATCCACCAAAATGTTATCCACGTTGCCCTCATTATAGCCGGAAGTCGGGCGCGGTGCCTTGATGGCAATGAAGTTACCCGTGCCTGTGTACTGGGCCAAGGAGATTTCATAATGGCGGTACGATGTATTGGATGTCTGAATGGTCTGTACCGGCACAAAAGTGCTCATGTCTGACGGGTTCGTCATCACACCCACCACCAGCTCAAAGATATAGGAACTGCTGAGTGCCTTGGCGTCAAAGGCAAGCATAAGGGTGTTCACGGGGTATGTCGTCGCATCGATCGGAGGCAGAATGGCCACCTGATCATCATACGTTCCAGCCGTAATGTACGTGTAGAAACGCATGGAGTTGGACCCTGAAGCCGCATTTCCGGCACTATTGAAGACAATCGGATAGCCGGAATATGACGTACTGGTACCGTTGTTGTAGTTGGCCCAGCAAGAGGGCAGGTTGTTCGTGCTGGCCGAAGTGTTGGTGGTACCCGCATACGAATCGAAATTCTCGGAGAACGGAAGCGTGGTGAGCGGCAGACATGGAGTGGTGAACGAGGTCATGACCCATTCGCTGTAACCCAGTCCGTTGGAGCAGACCGTGCGCAGATAGGCTTTGTACGCAGTGTTGGCGGTCAGATTCGTCTCGCTGAAGCTGTTCGCCGTCAATGTCTGCGCCTGCGTGTAATCCGGAACCTGATTAGCCGGAATCAAAAGGAATTGCCATGTGCTTTCCAACGCAGCGTCTGTCCAGGTCAGATCCACCGAGGTTGAAGTAAGGCTGGACACCTGGAAGCTGGTCGGTGCAGAGCAACTCGGCGAAACGTCTATCTTGATGTTGTCCAAATAATTGTAGTTAGACGTAAACGTAGAGCCGTCAGGTTTGCGGACCCGTATAGCCATACGGTTGCCCGTACCCGTGTAGTTGGCGAAATCCACATGGTGCGTGCTGATAGTCGTGCTTGTAAGCTTGACCGTATCCACTAACACAAACTGGTTCGAGCTTTCCATCACACCCACATCAATGATATTCACGTATGTGGAGGTGGATTGGTACCGGCGGGCATCAAACGAGAGACGCAGCGTGTTCATCGGAAGCGTCGTGGTGTTGATTTCCGGCAGAATGGCGATCTGGTCAGCGGATGAATATGCCGAGGTGGAATAGAAATAGAGGCATTTGCCGGTTGCATACGACGAACCCGAATTAATGGTAGGACATCCTGCCGCTGTGCTGCCGGAGTTGACGTAATCCCAGCAATTAGGCAGAATATGGTTGGACGAAGAACCGGTAGGATAGCTTTCAAAATCCTCCATGTATGGCAGCGAACTGATGGCCGCACAAGCCGTACGGAACGTGCCCACTTCCCAAACGCTGCTTTCTCCGTTGCTGCAGTGTCCTTGCACAAAGACCTCATACAAGGTGTTGGCGGCAAGGTTCGTAAGCGATATGGTCGGCGTTCCATAGATGGTTTGCGGAGTTTCCAAATTCGGGTTGGTAACGGAACCGGCAGGGGCAACCACAACGTCCCATTCCGTCTCATCACCGCCAGGCGTCCATATCACATCTGCCGCATAAGGCGTGATGGTGGAAGCCACGGCGTGAACATTCTCAGCATGCAGACAGTTGGGGATATAATCGATTTGCACATCATCCAGATACATATAATTGGTAATCCTCGGCGAGCGGAAGGCCACATACTTGCCGTTGCCCGTGTAGTTGTCGGTGCGCACCTCACCGTCTTCAAACTCGAGAATAGTGGAAGAGGGAGCAAACGAACCCACCGCGGTGAACGTGCTATAGTCGTTCGGGTCAGTCATAATACCCACCTCTATAAAGTACGGATAGGTAGTTGATGTCTTTCTGGCCTTGAAGCGGATGAGCAGGCTGTCCATCACCGTGGCATCGTCGAAGCGCGGGCTGGCCAAATAGGCATAATACATAGTCGTAGAATAGAAATAGACGGCGTTAGGACTCGATTCGCTGTAGGAGGTGGAAAGATACGGATAGGCCGTGCTGTTGTTCGTGGCACGTGTCCAGCAGGGCACCATGGCACCTGTAGCGGCAGTCGTGCTGTCGAAATTCTGGAAATACGGCACTGTTATGGGGTTACACTCCGTTTCACCCACCAACGTCCGCCAATCGCTGTAATCACCACCACCACAATCCGAACGCAGGCGGATGTTGTAAACGGTATTGGCCGTCAAATTGGACAGGACAGTGGGAGAAGTGGCGCCCGGCACCTGCGTCCAGTTAGCATCGTTGGCCGCCTTGTATTCAAATTCCCATGTACTTTCCGTGCTGCCCGGGGCCCACGTCACGGTAAGGCTCTCGTAATCACGGGCGGAAATGTATGCAGTAGGCGGAATGCATGTTGTAAGAGAGTCACACGGAGAACCGAAAATGATATTACTACGGTTGCTGGTCGTGGTCTTGGACGTTGATGCCCCTGTCGGGTTGCTCGGATCGGGATTACCCGTATCACTATAATAGTACAACGAACGGGTTGCACCCGCAGAGTGATAATGGAAGGTGTAGGAATTCGAATTCTTGTTGTTGGAGTTGTCATCTATCGTAATCACCAAATTGCTGGTGCCATTATAATGGAACGGCGTCGTGAGATTGAAGGTGTTCCAACCCTGATGACAGTTCAGCGGACCAGTATATACCAGTTGCTGGTTTGTAATGGGCACATAGTTGGTCGTGGATGAGAAGGTACTCTGCGTGGTGTTTCCCAAATAGATGCTCACATTATTCTTGGCAGTCATGGACGTAGTGTACGCATAGTCAAAGGAAAGGCTAGTGATATCGCGCTCGCCTCCCATCTCGGAAGCCAGATAGATCTGCTGCGTAAAGCAGTACTTGTAATAATTGTTCACTGGCAACGAATAGGTGGTCGTTGTTCCATTGCCTACGGCAACATCACCACCGGAAAGACATCCCGTGGAGAAACTGCCCGACAAAACATTTGAATTGCCGGACACGCAATTGCGATAAACGTGTACATAATATATGGTATTCGGCGTAAGACCTGAAAGTTGCAAACTGGTTCCCGTGACAACCTCGGTGCTCCATGTGACATTGTCACTGGAATATTCCACGGTATAATCGCCATCACCATACTGGGAGTCTAACCACGACACCACAGCCGAGGCACCTGCAACATTCGAGAAGGTCAGGTTTGTGGGCGCGGAGCAGGTGGGCGTGTAGTCCACTTTCACCTCATCCACATACATATATTTTGTAGAGTAGGAAACCGGAGCAAAGAAGGTGACATATACCGGTGTAGAATAGGTTTGGTTAAGCGGAATGCTGAAACTGTGCCACGTGTTAAGTGCCGTAAAGTCATCGGCATAATGAGACCTCAAGCATGTGAATGTGGCCGGATCATCCGGATCTGTCATAATACCCACGTCTATGCGGGCATACAACATACTGCTATACGGCATCAGTTTATAGCTGATAGCCAACTCGCCGGGAGCATAGTTGGACAGGTCAAGAGCCTGCGAAGCTGCGTACATGTAACAGGCAGAAGTCGCATAGAAATAGAGAGATGCCGAACCCTGGGAATGATAGCTGGTGTTCACATACGGATCTGCCGTGTAATCGGTTTTTTTACTCCAACAAGTCGGGAAAGCGTTTGAACCCGAGCCCACTCCCTCGAAACTCTCAAAATAAGGTATCGTACTGGTGGGCAGACACTTGGTATGGAATGAAACCACTTCTGACCAATCGCTCAGATCATTATTGCCGCAGTCGGATTTCACATACACGTCATACTCTGTGGCATCTGTCAGATTCTGTACCGTATAAGGATAAGCTATTACATACTCCGGCGTACCACTCGTCACAGGCTGTCCGTGCGGCACCACCACCACCTGCCAGTCGGTCTCACCATTGCGGGCCGTCCAGTTGATGGTGGCACTGCTCGACGTGGTGGCCGTCACCTCCACATCGACCGGCCGCCTACAAGTGGGCATAACGCTGACACGGATATCGTCAAGATACGTGGCCGCACTACTCGTACCCGTGGTAACGGATTTGAAGGCAATATAGGAGCCTGTTCCCGTATAGGAGGACAAGGGCACTTCAAAATGTTGGAAAACACCGGTGGAGGTTACAGCTAACGTTTCCACCGGGGAGAATGTGGTAATGTCAGACGGGTTGGTCATCACACCCACAATCATCTTATAAGAAGAAGTGTTGCTTGAACGGAAATTGCACTCCACCTGCAGGGTGTTCACGTTGACCGTGGGTTCCACTGACGGCAGGGCAATGCAGGAATAGTTGGCGCTGGTGCCATAGAAATAAAGACCATGAACGCCTGTGGCAGCCGTAGTGGTCACATACGGATAGCTGGCGTTATAGGTACTGTTGCGCGTCCAGCAGGGAATGGGATTGGCCGAACCCGTGACGAAACTCTCAAAACCTTCGCTGAAAGGCATTGAGATATATCCACATTCTGTGCGGAAAGAATACTGGTGCCAACGACTGCTGTCGGCAGACGAGCAAATGCTCTTTACATATACATCGTAAGCGACAGAGCTGTTCAGATTGGTAAGGGAGATACTCGGCGTATAGACGGTAGTGGCTGTCGCCAACTCAAAGTCGGGATTAAGGATGGTGCCTTCGGGTCCATACACCACAATCCACTCCTGTTCAGTGCCGCCAGCGGTCCAGGCAATGTCGGCGGAATTGGAGGTCACAGTATTAGACACCGTATGGATGTTTTGCACGTGCGGACAGGTGGGCAGCTCATGAATATCAATGTCATCTATGTACATATAACTGGCGACATCGCCCGGAACGCGGAACGCGATATATTTGCTTTGACCCGTATAGAGTGCCGTGTTCAGTTCAAACTGTTCCCATGTGGAGACGGCAGAGGGCGTAATATTGGACCCCATCTGCTCAAAAGTGTTGGGATCGCTCGGGTCGCTCATCACACCCATCTGGATGAAATAGTTAGCGGAAGTCTTGTAGGCCCAGAAGCTCACCTCCAAGTTGTTCATTTGCACCGCATCGTCCAAACGCGGGGAAATAAGATAGGAATAGTACGGCGTAGGACCGTAGAAATAGACGGAATGAGTGCCGGAATGATGGTAGGAGGTGGAGGCGTATGGATAAGCAGACGTGTAGCTGGTAAGCGTACTCCAGCAGTCCACCATATTGCCCGTGGTGGATCCAACTGCAGCATCAAAGTCCTCGGTCAGCGGGAGGGTTGCCGCTGCGCAAGGCGTGTGCGCTTGAACAATCGTCCACGGGCTATAGTCGCCACCGCCGCAATCCGAACGCATGCGGATGTAATAATTCGTGTTGGGGGTCAGGTTGCTCAGCGTGTACGGGGCCGTCACCGAACTTCCCGTGGTCCAGTTGCTGCCGTTGGTGCTGTACTCCATCTGCCACGAACTCTCATAGTTGCCGGGAGCCCAGTCCACCGTGATGGTTGACTCCGTGACATCAGAGACGAAAACATTGGGAGCAATACACGTGGCCGTCAGGTCACACTCCGACATAAAGCGCACATTGTCACGGTTATAAGATCTCGTGGTAGCTGTTGGAGGGTTTTGAGGATTGGGGTTGGTGCTGGCATTATAATAATACAGTGTCATGTAGTTCGGACTCTGTGATTTGTATGCGAACGTGTAGGATGTGCTACCGTTCGAGGAGCCGGAGTTGTCATCCACCACCAATACCAGGTTGTCAACACCATTGTAATGGAAGGTGGAATCCAAGACAAAGGTGTTCCAGCCCTTGCGGCAGTTTAGGCTGCCCGAATACACTTTCTGAAGGTTACCGTATGTCACCCAGCTCGTATTTGTCACGAACGAGCTCTGCGCGGTATGGCCCAAATAAATATCCACATTGTTTTTGGCCGTCATGGAAACAGAATAGGTATATTCGAAAGCTATCCGTTTGATATTCATCGGGGTATTGTTCAATTCAGAAGCCAGATAAATCTGCTGTGACATGGAATAGTTATTGCTGTTGCTCACCGGAATGTAGGATGAGCTGGCCGTACCGTCCTCCAATGCTACCCTACTCATGGACAGACATTCTGTAAGGAAAGTCACGTTGACAGTGTCGGCATCGCCCAACTGGCAGTTGGAGAAGACCCGCACGTCATAGCTGGTTTCCGTCATGAGGCTGGAGAGCATATAGGAGGTTACGGACACCGTGGCGGGAATCCAGTTGTTCATGTTGTGTTCCGAGTATTCCACTGTGTAGCTGTCGGCACCCACCAGAGCGGAGTTCCAACTCACCAAGGCGGAAGTTCCCGCGATTTGCGACACCGTCACATTGGTGGGCGGGGTGCAGAGCGGGTCCGTGGTGAATTCGGCCACCGACGACCAGCTGCTGTAGCCACCATTCACACAGGTGGCTCTCACATATACCTCATAGCGAGTGTCATCGTTCAAATTGTAGATGGTGTGCGGGTGGGCGTAAACTGCTTCCGGCGTGGCCGTTGTCACACTCTGTCCCTGCGGCACGCATACCACTTCCCACACGGATTCCTGACCGGCGGGCGCCCAGTCCACCGTCACCGAGGAGGTAGTGATGCCGCCCAAGGCCACCTGCGTGGGTCTCGAACAGCTGGGGATCGTCTCCACCACGATGTTATCGACATAGCCTTCATTATAGCCAGAAATCGGACGCGGGGCCATAATGCCGATATACGTACCCGTCCCCGTGTAATTGGTGAACGGGACTTCATAATGGCCATACGTGAGGACCTGTGTGTTAATGGTGTCCACGGGCACAAACGTGGTCTTGTCCGTCGGATTGGTCAAGACGCCCACCACCAAATTGAACACATAGCTCGTGCTGATTGCTCTCGCATCCAACGTGAGCTGCAAGGTGTTCATCGGGTAGGCGGTCTGGTCTATGGCTGGCAGCACCGCCATCTGGTCATCGTATGTGCCTGCGGTTATATATGTGTAGAACCGCATGGAATTCGTACCGGAATTGGCATTGGCTGCAGAATTGTAAATTATCGGGTAGCCCGAATAGCTCGTGCTGGTGCCGTGGTTGATATTAGCCCAACAAGAAGGCAGGTTATTCACACTCACACCTGTGGAGGTGGTGCCCGTGTAAGAGTCGAAGTTCTCCATAAACGGCAATGCCGTGATGGGCACGCAGGAGGTTCGGAAGCTGACAGCGGAGGTCCAATAGCTGTACTCACTGCCGCAGTTGGCCCGCACATACACTTCGTAGGCGGTGTTGGGCGTGAGATTACTGAGCATGTAGGTGGTCGATGTGGGGTACTCGATGGTTCCTGCGCTCATGGGTGTACCCGCGGGCACGCACACCAGCTCCCAGGAAGTCTCATTGTACCCGGGGGTCCATGTCACCGTCGCATCGTAGGCATTCACCGTACTTACGGCCAGGTTACCGGGCGTGGGGCACGATGTCAGCGTGGTAAACGTTCTCGGAGCTGACCATGTGCCGCTCTCCGTGGAGCAGTGCGATTTTATACTGGCCTTGTATGCCGTGGCGGCGGTTAAATTGTTAATGGTATAGAATGTGTCGGTAAGGCCCGTGATGACTGTACTCGTAAGCGTGTCAAAGGTGCTGGCCTCCCCGTACGCCAAGTCAAAACTCACCGCCGACTGGTTGTAGTTCATCCAGTTCAGCGTGACCGTATTGGGACCGATGTCGGCCACTGAAGGAGTAAGGCTTGGACAGCCGGAGACGATATACGCAATCCGGAGATTGGGGCGGCTCGTGCTGTTTGTACTTGCCGCAGCCGTGCTCGTGGGATCGCACGATGCAATTGCAGTACTATACCGCCGTAATGCTGAGTTTGCGGATTGTACCGTGTATTGGTATCCGCAATTCGGATTGTTGCTGGAATAGTCACTATGAGCTCCTCGGAAAGAGACGGCCACCACAAGGTTGTCAACGCCATTCCAAATGAACGGCTGGTCCAGCTGTATGTCAAACCAGCCTATACCCGTAGTCACCCAATCTCCCGAATCCACTTGGACCAGCGTGCTGAACGGTGTCCAGTCTGTTGTCGAGGAATAGCTCGTCGTGCTCCTATGGCCCATATAGGTGCGCAAGTCTGACATGGTGGTGGCTCCCGTCGCATTGTAGAAGGCTATCGTCGTGATGACAGCCCCTGCAGGAACACCCGCCGCCGTGAGCTCCGCAGCTCTATATATCTGCTCACTGTACGAATAGGCACCACCGTAACTCATAGGTGCTCCGGCAGCACCACCCGTAGTGGTGGCTGACGTGCCTGTTCCGAAAATCGCCGTGAACTG
>JAIKYR010000105.1 GCA_024682995.1 Bacteroidales bacterium
AAGGACACCCGGACAAACTGTGTGATCAAATTTCAGACGCTTTGTTGGATTCGTTCCTGGCGCAGGATCCCGAATCAAAAGTGGCTTGCGAAACCTTGGCCACCACCGGACTGGTGGTATGTGCCGGCGAAGTGAAAACCAATGCCTACGTCTCTATCGATGATGTCGTTAGAGATGTGATTAAAGAAATCGGCTATGACAAGAGCGATTATCAGTTCGACTACAAGTCGTGCGGAATCATGTCCACCATCCATGGCCAGTCGCCCGACATCAACCAGGGTGTGGAACGCACCAAGGTGGAGGAGCAGGGAGCCGGCGATCAGGGCATGATGTTCGGCTACGCCTGCAATGAGATGGACAACTACATGCCGCTGCCCATCGAACTGGCCCACCGGTTAGTGCAGGAGCTGGCCGCCATCCGCAAGGAAGGCAAACAAATGACCTACCTCCGTCCTGACTCCAAGTCGCAGGTTACGGTGAAGTATTCCGACAACGACATTCCCGAAAGCATTGACACTATTGTGATTTCCACCCAGCATGACGAGTTCGACAAGGATCGCGCCATGTTGAAGACTATAGAGCAAGATATCCGCAACATTCTCATCCCGAGGGTGATAGCAGGATGTCCGGACAATGTTAAAAAGCTGTTCAATCATCGTTACAACTTATATGTAAATCCCACAGGCAAGTTTGTGGTGGGCGGACCGCACGGTGACACAGGGCTTACGGGCCGCAAGATCATCGTGGACACCTACGGTGGCCGTGGTGCGCATGGTGGCGGTGCCTTTTCCGGCAAGGATCCCTCCAAGGTGGACCGCTCGGCGGCCTACGCCACCCGTCACATCGCCAAGAATATGGTGGCCGCCGGCTTGTGCGACCAGGTGCTCGTGCAGGTGGCCTATGCCATCGGCAAGGCCAAACCTGTGGGTCTTTATGTGAACACCTATGGCACGGCGAAGGTGAACATGACGGACGGCAAAATCGCCAAGAAAATCGAAACCATCTTCGACATGCGCCCGCACGCCATCATCGAACGCTTCCAGCTGAAAAACCCCATCTACCAGCCCACCGCCTCTTACGGACATTTCGGTCGCGACTGCTACGATAAAAAGGTGAACGGCAAAAAGATAACCTTCTTCCCGTGGGAGAAGCTGGATTATGTGGATATTCTTCGTAAAAACTTCGAAATCCGCTAAATATTTATATGAAAGCTTACGTTTTTCCTGGACAGGGGGCGCAATTTTCCGGTATGGGGCATGACCTGTACGAACAGTATCCGTTGGCCAAGGAACTCTTCCAGCAGGCTGACGAGATTCTCGGTTTCCCTTTGTCTGAAACCATGTTCCATGGCACGGAAGAGGAGCTGAAGCAGACCAAGGTCACCCAACCGGCGGTCTTCCTGCACGCGTACGTGGCCTTCCGCTGCTTGGCTGATGGACAGCCTGACATGGTGGCAGGCCATTCGCTGGGCGAGTTCACCGCACTGGCGGCTAACGGGTGCCTGACCTTCGAGGATGCGCTGTTGTTGGTCTCGAAACGTGCACACGCCATGCAGCGCGCCTGTGAGATGTGCGAATCCGGCATGGCCGTCGTCCTGAAATTCGACGACGCTATCGTGGAAGAGGTCTGCGCGACCATCCACGATGAGGTGGTGGTGCCTGCCAACTACAACAGTCCGCAACAGCTGGTGATCTCCGGCAGCATACGCGGGTTAGAACTGGCCATGGACAAACTCCGGGAAGCCGGAGCCAAACGCATGATGATGCTCAACGTGGGCGGGGCCTTCCATTCGCCGCTGATGCAGCCGGCCCAAGACGAGCTGGCCGAGGCCATACGGGAAACGCGATTCCACGAGCCCTCTTGTCCCGTCTATCAGAACGCTACGGCTACCGCCTCTACTGCCCCAGACACTATTCGGCAAAACCTGCTGTCGCAGCTGACTCATCCAGTGTGGTGGACACAGTCCGTGCGCCAGATGATTGCCGACGGAGCCGGCTCTTTCCAGGAGTTCGGACCCGGTACCACCCTCTGCGGATTGATACGTCGAATAGACCTCTCTGTGGAAACCATCGGTTTATAAAAATTGGGGAATCTTTCAATCGGAAAATTCCCTTTTTTTTCACAAAATCATTAATGCTCTAATTATCAACCCGAAAAAATATTAACGTATTTTTGTTAATATTAAATGGTGTTTTCATGGTCCCAATATGGGACCTATTTTCTATTTTAGCAGACTGAAAAATTTCCACCGAAAAATTCAGCTATTGTATTCTCATTTAACTACTTACACTTTAAGCTCTATCGGGTCGGATTGTCATTTTTTACTCCGTTTGCATCAAACCATCACCTTTGTAAAATAATAAACATATTGAGTAAAGCCTATGAATAATGATTTATCTCTTTTCGGTTTCGAAGACGATTCTGTAGCTGAAACGCTGACCACCACCGGCGAGACGCCGAAGGTGTCAGAATTGCTTCAATCACGCGAAAATGCCATCCAGAAGATGACGCAGCAGGCGGAAACGGATGAAATCGTTACTTCTGCGGCTGAATCGGAAAAAACATCCATGAACGAAACCACCTCATCCACCCCGAAGAAGACCTACACGAAGAAAGAGATACTTGCCGATGTGGTCCGTTATTTCAACGGCGACGAGCTGGCTGCCGGCGTCTGGATTGACAAATACGCCTTGAAAGACAGCAACGGAAACCTGCAGGAGCGGACCCCGGAGGACATGCACCACCGTATGGCCAGCGAGTTCGCCCGCATCGAGAGACGTTACGCCAACCCGATGAGCGAGGAGCTTATCTTCTCCCTCTTCGACCATTTCCGCTACATCGTGCCCCAGGGCAGTCCCATGGCGGGTATCGGCAATCACGACCAGATCGTCTCCCTGTCCAACTGCTTCGTCATAGGCAATGAAGGGGATTCCGACTCCTACGGCGGTATCATGAAGATGGATGAGGAACAGGTGCAGCTGATGAAACGTCGTGGCGGCGTGGGCCACGACCTGTCCGACATCCGTCCTACAGGCAGCCACGTGCAGAACTGCGCGCTGTCGTCCACTGGTGTGGTTCCTTTCATGGAACGCTATTCCAACTCAACCCGCGAGGTGGCCCAGGACGGCCGCCGCGGGGCCCTGATGCTTTCCATCTCCATCAAACATCCGGATGCAGAACGCTTCATCGATGCCAAGATGACGGAAGGGAAAGTCACGGGTGCCAACGTGTCAGTGCGCCTTGACGATGAGTTCATGCGCTGCGCCCAGAACAACGAGACCTACAGCCAGACTTATCCCATCTATTCCGAGAATCCCAAATTCAAACAGGATATTGATGCCTCCAAGTTGTGGAAGAAAATCATCCACAACGCCTGGAAATCGGCAGAACCGGGCGTGCTTTTCTGGGACACCATCCGGCGCGAGTCGGTACCCGACTGTTACGAGGATGAGGGTTTCAAGACCGTCTCCACCAATCCCTGCGGTGAGATTCCGCTCTGCCCCTACGACAGCTGCCGCCTCATCGCCATTAACCTATATAGTTATGTTGAACACCCCTTCACCGACAAGGCATACTTTAACATGCCGCTTTTCAAACAGCATGTTCAGTATGCCCAACGGCTGATGGATGACATCATCGATCTGGAGCTGGAAAAAATAGACCAAATTCTCGCCAAAATCGACAGCGATCCGGAGAGCGAGAGCATCAAACGGGTAGAAAAAGAGTTGTGGCTGAAGATCCGTCGCCAGTCCACCAAGGGCCGCCGCACGGGTCTTGGCATCACCGCAGAGGGCGACATGCTGGCCGCTCTGAACATCCGCTACGGCTCTGACGAGGGCAATGCCTTCTCTACGGAAGTGCACAAACAGCTGGCCTTGGCCGCCTACCGTTCCTCTGTGAACATGGCCCGGGAGCGTGGTGCATTCCCTGTCTATAGCTGCATCAAAGAGGGTCACAACCCCTTCATCCAACGGATACAGAAAGCTGATCCGAAACTGTATGACGACATGGTGCGTTATGGACGGCGCAACATCGCCCTGCTGACCATTGCCCCCACGGGTAGCGTCAGCATCTGTACGCAAACCACTTCCGGTATCGAACCCGCCTTCAACGTGGCCTACAAACGTAAACGCAAAATCAACCCTAACGATATCAACATCTCCAAAACCATCGTCAAGGATGAGATGGGCGACAGCTTCGAGGAGTATATGGTCTTCCATCCCAAATTCGTGGTCTGGGCCGAAACCCAAGGCTATACCTTTGAACAGATGAAGCAGATGAGCGAGAAAGAGGTGATGGCGTTGGTGGAGAAATCCCCCTACTTCAAGTCCACCGCCGCCGACACCGACTATATCAAGAAGGTGGAACTTCAAGGCTCTGTGCAAAAATGGGTGGACCACTCCATTTCTGTGACGGTGAACCTGCCCAACAACGTGTCGGAGCAGACCGTGGCGGACCTCTACCTCAAAGCTTGGCAGTGCGGCTGCAAGGGCTTGACCGTCTATCGCGACGGATCCCGTACGGGCGTGCTGACTTCCATCTCGGAAAAGAAACCCGAAGAAAACAAAAACACCCTGCCCAAGAACTTCAAACGCCCGAAAGAACTCCATGCCGACATCATCCATTTCAAGAACAACAACGAGGACTGGGTGGCCTACATCGGACTTTACAACGGTAAGCCTTACGAAATCTTTACTGGTAAGACTGGCGAGGAGAGCTTCCAGCTTCCGAAGTGGGTGGAACACGGCATCATCATCAAGAACCGCCACGAAGACGGCACCAAGTCGTATGACTTCAAATACTACGACAAAGCCGGCTATGAGGTGCGCTTGTGCGGTCTGGACCGCTGCTTCGACCAGGAGTTCTGGAATTATGCCAAACTGACCTCGGCATTGCTGCGTAACGGCATCCCGGTGACCAACATCGTCAGCATCATCTCCAGTTTGAATTTCCGTCAGGAGAGCATCAACTCATGGCGTAACGGTGTGTGCCGTGCCTTGAAGAAATTCATCCAGGATGGCACCAAACAGGAAACAGCCGAATGCCCCAAATGCCATCAGAAAGGCACGATGGAATTTAAAGAGGGGTGTCTGGTTTGCACCTCCTGCGGCTATTCCAAATGCGGCAATTAAACATTCAAGATATGGCAGACGACCGCAGTAATATCATCAATGTGTTCATCCCTTGTCAGATGGACATCTTCCAATCGGGAACTGCTGCCAGTACTTTCACAGTGCTGCAGCGGCTGGGGTTGATTTGCCAATACATTGACGAGCAGACCTGCTGCGGCAAGCGTTTCTATATGCAGGGTGAAATCGAATATGCGCAGAATATGGGCTTGCATGTCATCAACAACCACGATGTCAACCTGCCCTTCATTATCCCAGATTCCTCTTGTGCTGGTTTTATCAGGCAGTATTACAAGAAGTTGTTGGAAAACAGCCAGCCTCCGCAGGACCTCAAGGCTTTCATCTCTCACGTCTATGAAATCTGCGATTATATTGTAAACATCAAGAAAATAGAGAGTCTTGGTAACACATTTAACCACAGGGTTTTCTATTTCAAAAGTTGTTCGGCACGGAACCTGTACCCCGCTAATGATGCGCCGGAGACCCTGTTGCGCAATACTCGTGGTCTGGACCTGCTGACCGATGACAGCATACATGGCTGTTGCGGGGCCAACGGAAGATTCGCCGCCGTCAATCCGGTAGTGGCTGAAGCCATGACAGGCGAGATTCTGAACCAGATTTACAACATGGGAGCCGAGTACATCACCTCCACCGACATTCATTGTCTTCAAATGCTGGATGCTTACAAGGAAGCCCACAATGTAGGTGTCGAAATTATACATGTCGTTGACATTTTAAAGGGGGAAGATGCAGAATAAGGAAAAAGTGTATCTTTGCCGCCTTATTTGTAATAAACATCCCCTTTTTTTGTCCATAACATTAGAATACGACATTTTATGAAAAGAACCTGCCTGTTTTTGGCTTCACTTCTGTTTTTTTTCACATCGATTGCACAAAACATACAGTTTACACTGATTGAATCCTCAAATCAAGAGGCTGTCATTCGTGTGGATTTTCCGGATTTTAACACCCGTTCCGTCATGGTTGACGGCCAGAAAATGTCTCTGTTGACCATGTTCGAAGCTTATCCTATTAATGAGGTCGGTAATCCGCAATTGCTTCAGACGGCTACCTCGCTGATGATTCCCGAGAACAGTGCACCCTCTGTGGAAATCTTACATTCCAGTTCCCACATTGTTAACGGATTTGAATTGGCCCCCTCAAAAGGTACGCTTTACCGGAATATCAACCCACAGGATATTCCCTATCAGAAGGGTCCCGCCTATTTGCAGGACAAGATGTTATACAACGATAGCGTCACTTTGGGTGATTCCTACCAACTGCATGACTATCATGGCATTCCGGTACGCTTCTATCCGTTTGCCTACAATCCCGTCCGCAAAGAGCTGAAAGTCTATTCCAGCATCACGGTGCGAATCCGCTTCAACAGCACATCCGACATTCAGCATCCGAACAAGGTATCCAAAACATTTAAGGATATCTACCAGAAACATTTCCTGAACTATCATACCATGCGTTCCACGCCATTGGAGGAAAACGGTGCTATCCTCATTCTGGCCCCCGAGGAATTCTGTGCGGCCATGCAGCCTTACGCAGATTGGAAAATCAAAAACGGTTATCCCACGGAAATCGTCTCCCTTTCCACCATTGGAAACACGAGCAGCCAAGTGAAAAACTACATCACCAATTATTATAACAGCCATAATCTCACTTTCGTTTTGCTGGTGGGTGACAGCGGAAAGTTCCCTACCATCACGGCAAACGGAAATATCAGTGACAACTATTACGGTGAGATTGCTGGCAATGACTACTATGCGGATGTCATCATCGGGAAAATATCGGCGGAAACCGTTGACCATATCAACACGCAGGTGGATCGTTTTATCCAATACGAACAGAATCCGCCAGAGACATCCCATTTTCCTGTCTTCTGCGGTATTGCTTCCAACCAAGGTCCCGGTGACAACAACGAATACGACTACGATCACATCCGTAACATTGACAACATTCTCCAAAACTACACTTATACCTCTGGTTATGAGTTTTTCGAGGGCAGTCATGGTGGTCTGGACGGGTCGGGTAATCCCACCGCCACCCAAGTGGCCAATGCAATAAATGCTGGTGTGGGTGTCATCAATTATTGCGGTCACGGAGACTACAACATGTGGGTGAGCTCCAGTTTCAACAACACCAATATCCAGAATCTGACTAACTATAACAAGCTGCCCTTCATCATTTCGGTAGCATGTGTGAACGGCGAATATAGTGGGAAGACCTGTTTTGCAGAGGCTTGGATGCGTGCCACCAAGAACGGCCAGCCTACGGGTGCGGTGAGTACGCTGATGTCCACCATCAACCAGTCTTGGAACGAGCCCATGTGTGGCCAGGACCGCATGAACCAGCTTCTGACAGAAGCCAGCAACCTGCCGCAGAGACACACCTTCGGCGGTATTGTCTTTAACGGTCTTCTGCACATGCTGGACACGTATTCCAGCTCTTCCAACTCTGAAGGTACCAAAATGGCCCGCACTTGGATCCTCTTCGGTGATCCCACCCTGCTGGTGCGTACTGCCGTACCGCAACCTTTGAATGTGGCCTATACAAATTCCGTTTTTGTAGGTACGCCAAACGTTACATTCACCTCTTCGGTGGAAAATGCCAAGGTGTCGATTTCCCGCAATAATCAGGTTTTTGGCACTGGCAATATCACCAATGGATCTCTCACCCTGAATCTGCCCACCAATATGGTCCCGGGCGACACCTTCTGCGTGGTGGCCAACCATCCTAATTACATTCCCTTTGTGGGCATCCTGACCTTCATCCCCAATAACGGTCCGTATGTTATGCCCGAATCTTTCACCCTGAATGATAACGGTAACCACGACGGCAATGCCGACAACGGGGAGACCGTCAGCATTGATGTGAACTTCAAAAATATCGGAACCCAGAGTGCCGGCAACATCCAAACGGTCCTCAGCACCAGCAATCCCTACATCACTATTACGAAGGGAACGTTGACTTTGTCCCAGTTGGGAGTTGGGGCGAACACTGTCAGTCAGGGAGCCTACACGTTCAAGGTGGCGGACAATGCACCTGCCTTTGAAACAGCTCTTTTTTCACTTATGCTTACCTATAACGGAGAAGCCAAAATGCAGGATTTCTCCATTCCGTTGCACGCCCCCAAGCTCTCCATTAATAATGCTGCACTTTTGGATACTGCCGGCAACCGCAACGGTCGTTTGGATTTTGGTGAAAAGGCTACTCTGCTTGTTAATGTGGGCAATAAGGGCAATGGTTTGTCTGCCAACGGCTCGGTGTATGTGAGCTCCCCCGATGGGAAAATCAAGTTCCTTCGTGGACCGCAGAATATTCCTGCTTTGCAGGCATCCCAATCGTATGTGGCACCTTTTTACATCCAGGTGAAATCCGAAGTTACAGAACCCACTGTCGCCATTCTGCGTGTTGCCTACTATTCCGGTGATTATACGGAAGTCAAAGAAATCCCATTGAGTATCGGTGTCTCTGTTGAAGACTGGGAATCTGGTGATTTCACTCAATATGAGTGGCAGAACGACAACAGCCATCCCTGGACTATCACCACGAAAAACCCGTATGAGGGCACGTACGCCGTCAAATCCGGCGCTATTGGCAATAACCAATCCAGCTCATTGTCCATTGTGGTGGAAAACAACCATCCCGACACCATCAGTTTTTATTATAGTGTTTCTTCTGAAGATAGTTATGACTACCTCTATTTCACCATTGATGGAGTTAAAGAGGGATCGTGGACTGGTGAAATCAGTTGGTCCAAAGCACAATATCTCCTTCCCCCTGGCCGACATACGCTCAAATGGGAATACAAGAAAGACAATTGGATGTCAGCGGGCTCTGACATGGCTATGATTGACCTCATCAGCCTGCCCATTGCCGGCAAGTCGGGCGTGGGCATTGAAGAGATGGTCTCGGCTAATGAGATTGTAGTGTACCCCAACCCCACCCGCGACATTGTGAAGATTCATGTTTCGGAGGTCCGCCCCATGCAATATCAGCTGATGGATCTCTCCGGACGGATATTGCAGCAGGGTGAGTTTACCCAAGAGCAGACTCTTTCTCTGGCATCCTATGCCAATGGCATTTATCTGATGCGCGTGACCGACAGGCATAATCTCGTTAAAACTTTTAAAATCGTAAAACAATAATGAGCAAACCTGTTATTCTGGTCGTCAATGATGACGGTTACGAGGCGAAAGGGCTTGCCGCCATGGTGGAGATAGCCTGCTCGTTCGGCAAAGTGGTGGTGGTCACTCCAGACCAGCCACGCTCAGGCGTGGGACATTCCATCACCTTTATGCAGCCGCTCCGCCTCCATCTGTATAAAGAGGAAGATGGAGTGCAATATTGGCGCACTAATGGCACACCGGTGGATTGTGTGAAACTCGGTCAGAAGGTCATATTCAAAGACCGCCCCATCGATCTGGTGCTGTCGGGTATCAACCACGGATCCAACTCCTCGGTTAGCGTCATATACTCCGGTACCATGGGCGCCGCCATTGAGGCTTCTTTTGAAAATAAGGCTATCGGACTTTCTTTGTTGGACTATTCCAAGGATGCCGACTTCACCGCCGCCATACACTACGGCAAGAAAATTGTGGCTGAGGTGCTAAAACGGGGGCTCCCTCCTTTCACCAGCCTCAACGTCAACATACCGAAGGGTTCCATTGAAGATATAAAGGGAATCCGGATTGCAAGGCAGACCAACGGTATTTGGCATGAGGAACTGGTGGAGAACACGGACCCGTTTGGTAGCAAATATTATTGGCTTACAGGTTATTTGGAAGTCCTTGATGAGAACGAGGACTGCTGTGAAAACCTGCTCAAAAACCATTACATTTCCGTGCAGCCGGTGCAATATGACATGACTGCCTACCGTTATATGAACGATTTAAAATTTTTGGAAGATGTTAGATAAATTGAGAAAAGACTCGTATGTCTTAGGAATATTGATGGGTATTCTGATACCGGCCGTCCTATTCGGAATTTTGTTTGGCGTTTTGTCCATTCTGGTGCACTCCTATCCGGATATGCTGGTCAATAATCCGAAATTGTACAAAACCATCATCCCCAAGCTGATTCTTATCAGCCTGATTCCGTCGCTTTTCATTTTGAGGCACTATCTGCTGAATCTTAAATACGACAAGACGGGACGCGGCATCGTCGTGTCCACCTTCATGTGCGGCATCATTTTTGTGATTACGCAGTTCGCGTTATAGCCTGTTTTAGTCTCTGAAAAACTGGCGTACCCTATTGAAGACGCTCCGTTCGTTTCGTCCTGGTTTTGGGACGAAGTTCTCATGCGTTTTCAGTGATTCGATGAGATTTTTCTCTTCTTTTGTCAGACTCTTCGGGGTCCACACATTCACATTTACGATGAGGTCGCCCATATTTTTGGAATGGAGTTCGGGCAGGCCTTTGCCTTGCAGTCGCAGGACTTGTCCGCCCTGTGTGCCGGCAGCGATTTTCACCTTAGCTCTGCCGTTAAGCGTTGGGATTTCCACGGTATCGCCCAAGGCAGCCTGCGGAAAGCTGATGTAATAGTTGAGATAGAGGTTGTTGCCGTCCCGTTCGAAGATATCATGGTCCATCACCTCAATGGCGATGAGCAGGTCGCCGTTGATGCCGCCGTTCTCCGCCGCATGGCCTTTGCCGCGCATGGTGAGCTGCATTCCGTTGTCCACGCCGGCGGGTATGGTGATAGGGATCACCTCCTCACCTTGGACAATGCCATGGCCAAGACAATGCGGACAGGGATCCTTGATGATCTCGCCACTGCCGTTGCACTGTGGGCACACCGATGCTTGCTGCATGATGCCGAACATGGTCCTATGCTGTTGCACTACCTGGCCGCTACCCTTGCAGGTGGGACAGGTCTGCTTGCTGTGTATATCCTTGGCTCCCGTGCCGTTACAATGCGTGCAGGGGATGTATTTGTTGATTTTGATTTTCTTCTCCGTGGGGTTGGCCACCTCCTCCAGGGTGAGTTTCACCTTGATGCGGATATTGCCGCCTTTGCGCACGCGCTTGCCGCCACCACCGCCACCGGCAAAACCGCTGAACAGGTCACCGAAGCCGCCGAAGCCGCCACCGCCGAACACGTCGGAGAAATGGCTGAAAATGTCGTTGATGTTGAATCCGGAGAAATCGCTGGCCGCACTGCCCATGCCTGCGTGTCCGAACTGATCGTAACGCGCCTTCTTTTCCGGCGTGCTCAGCACATCATACGCCTCCGCCGCCTCCTTGAACTTCTCCTCGGCATCCTTCTTCTCCTGCTCGGTACCGTTCACCCAACGGTCGGGATGGTACTGCATGGCACATTTGCGGTAAGCCTTCTTAATCTCATCCGCAGAGGCATCCTTGTTCACGCCCAGCACTTCATAGTAGTCTCTCTTTTCTGCCATAATATTCGTTTCATTTTATTTTAAGCTGTTACACCAACAACCTTAACTTCTTAGTTTCTTGATTTCTTAGTTTCTTAATCCCCCATCACTGCCCAACCACCACCTTTGCATAACGGATCACCTTGTCTTTCAGCTTGTAGCCCTTCTCCGTCACATCTATCACTTTGCCTTTATCCTCTTCCTTTTCCGTAGGGAAATGTGTGACCGCCTCGTGGAAATCGGTGTTGAAGACTTCGCCTTTGGCTTGAATCTCTTCCACGTCGAATCGTTTTAACAACTGTATCAATTTGTTGTAAATCAATATAAAACCATCTTTAATAGCTTTGATGTCCTCCACTTTCTCATTGGCGGCGATGGCTCTTTCAAAATCGTCAATCACCGGAAGCAGACTGACAATCACTTTCTCGGAAGCGGTGGAGAGGATGTCCAATTTTTCCTTGTTGGCCCGCTTTTTATAGTTGTCAAATTCCGAATAGAGACGCAGGAAACGGTCGTTCAGTTCCGCCTTCTCCGCTTTCAGCTTCTCAATTTCCGCCTCCAACTCCTGAATCTTGTTTTTGTCCTTATGATTTTTTTTGGAGAACAAACCATTCTTGCGCGTAGTCGTGTCAGTTTCTGCCGTCAAATTGTCAGTTTGCGGTGTGTTTTCGGCATTTACGTCTATTTCTTTTGCTTCTTCTTGTTGGTCAACTTTTTCCTCGTTTTCCATAATTAATTCTGTTATAATAAATTAAAATATTACTTTTTCAAAATGATATAAGGTTGGGAAAATCCAACCTGACTAGTATAGCAAATAATTTGCCAAAAATAAAAGATATTTCCCAATCTCCCGAATATGTAGTATTTTTGCAGAAAAAATTTATGACATACTCAATCCGAACAAAGAGCGGCCTTTTGTCGATGGAAAAGCCTGTCATCATGGGCATCCTCAATGTGACGGAAGATTCATTTTATGATGGTGGCCGGTACACCAACCATGATTCTATCTGTCGTCGAGCCAGTCAGATTCTCGAAGAGGGCGGCGATATCATCGACATCGGAGCGGTTTCCACGCGCCCAGGGGCGAAGGATTTGTCAGAAGAGGAGGAAATCCGCCGCATTCGGGAGGCTGTGTTGCTGGTGCGAAACCAATTTCCCAAGGCTGCCATCTCTGTGGACACGTGGCGTGCCTCCGTGGCCCAGACCGCCGTTGACAGCGGTGCCGACATCATCAACGACGTCTCCGGTGGCACCTTTGATCCCGACATGATTCCGACCATAGGCCGGCTGCAAGTGCCTTACATACTGATGCACACGCCCGCCAAGCCGGACAAGATGCAGCAACGTACTGAATACAAGGATATTATAGCGGAGATGTTGCAGTTTTTCGGCCAACAACTGGAAAAACTGCATCAAATCCATGTGCACGACATCATCCTCGACCCCGGTTTCGGATTTGGAAAAACATTGGAGCAAAACTATTTTATCCTGCGCAATCTGGATGCGTTCCAGGTTTTTGATTTGCCCATATTGGTTGGTGTTTCACGCAAATCCATGATTTACAAACTCTTGGAAACTACTCCTGACAAAGCCTTGAACGGCACCACTGCTGTACACGCCTACGCACTCACGCGAGGTGCGCACATTTTGCGGGTGCATGATGTGCGCGAGGCGGTGGAAACACGAACCATTATGGGATTGTTGTAACTGACGCTTCTTTTTGTTATTTTTGCGCTTTAAATTGCGAATTAATGAAACATTGTCTTCTTATAGGACTTCTTTTATGTGTTGCTTTTTTGCAGGCCCAGCCACCGGTCGGCTACTACAATAATGCCAGCCAGAAGAAGGGATATGCACTGAGGCAGGCGCTTTTCAACATTGTAAAAACGCATACGGAGTTGTCATACTCGGCGCTGTGGAACGCTTTCCGCACCACCGATGTGCGTCCCGACAACAGCAAAGTATGGGATATTTATTCCGACAACCCGACGGGCCAAACCTCTTATTACTATGTTTTTGGGACGAACCAATGTGGAAATTATAATTCGGAGGGCGACTGCTACAACCGCGAGCATAGTGTGCCGCAAAGTTGGTTTGGAGAAGCAACTCCCATGAAAACCGACCTTTTCCACATTTATCCCACTGATGGTTTTGTCAATGGGAAACGCAACAATTTCGCTTTTGGCGAGGTGGGTAATGCTTCGTGGACCAGCACCAACGGCTCAAAGCTGGGAAGCTGTGCCACCTCAGGATACAGTGGCACCGTTTTTGAACCTAATGATGCGTACAAGGGCGACCTTGCCCGTTCCTATTTCTACATGGCGGTCTGTTATATGGATAAAAATCTGAATCAGGATAACTATTCCATGTTTTCCGGGGGCTCGCTTAAGCCCTGGGCTTTGGACATGCTGATCCGCTGGCACAACGAGGACCCCGTAAGCCAGAAGGAAATTGACCGCAATAACGCCGTTTACTCTCTTCAGCATAACCGCAATCCCTTCATCGATTTTCCTGAACTGGTGGGTAAGATTTGGGGCGGCGATTCTGTCAATGCATTCTATCCCAATGGTATAGCTGAAATCAGTATAGCTGAAAAATGGCATGTTTATCCCGTTCCAGCCACCGACCGCGTTACAATTGTGGCTCCTGCAGCCATTGAGGATCCTGTCACAGTGCAGATTGTCAGCCTGACAGGGCAAGTGCTTTGGTCAGAAGAAGAAAATCTCCAGAGTAGTCTTACACTGATCCTGCCGGACATCCCGTCAGGTATTTATTTGTTGCAAATTATAGGAAATGATTTCATTTGTAACAAGAAAATGGTGAAAAGGAAATGAGCGACAGTTTTACCATCTATCCGGCAAGGTTGTGTTCCATTTTTTTGTATTTTTGCACTCAATTTTCACGATATGAAATACAAGCGAATCCTCCTCAAACTTAGTGGCGAATCCCTCATGGGGGATGACAACTACGGCATCCAGTACGCGCACGTGCATCATTACGCATCGGAAATCAAGTCCGCGGTGGACATGGGCGTGCAGGTGGGCGTGGTCATTGGTGGCGGCAACATCTTCCGGGGTGTGCAGGGTGCCTCCAAGGGCTTCGACCGTCGGCAGGGCGACCAGATGGGCATGTTGGCCACCATCATCAACGCCATGGCCATGCAGGCCGCTTTGGAGGAGATGAGTGTCAAGGCCAAGGTGTTGACGGCCTTTACGATTGAAAGTGTCGGGGAGAAGGTCTCCTGGCGCAAGGCTGTGGAGGCCCTTGAGAACGGCTATGTCGTCATCCTCGGTGGCGGCACTGGCAACCCCTTCTTCACCACCGACTCCGGCGCCGCCTTGCGCGCCGTGGAAATCCGCGCCGACCTTCTGCTCAAGGGCACCCGCGTGGATGGCGTCTATACCGCTGACCCCGAAAAAGACCCCACCGCCTCCAAATATACGGAACTTACCTTCGACGAAGCTTATCGGAACAACCTCAAAATTATGGACATGACGGCATTTACCCTCTGCAAGGAAAACAACATGCCAATTTATGTCTATGATGCCAACAAATCCGGCAACCTTGCCAAGGTTTTGAACGGAGAAAATATTGGAACATTATTGCATTTTTAAAATAAATATCATGGAAGAAGACTCCACAAAAAACATTTCAGCAGAAGAGACGGCGCAAATGCTCAACGTAGCAGACAAACGAGTGCATTTCAAAGTGCACATCACCATCTTCATTGTTATCAACGCTATCATGTGGGCCCTGTGGTTCACCTTGTTTAGCGCCATCGTAACCAGCGAGACCATCCGCGCGGCTATCCTCAAAGTGTTTGTTTGCGTGACACTGGTATGGCTTTTGCTTGTCATACTGCATTATTGCATCGCCTATAAATGGAACAAAACCTTTGTGGAAAAAGAGTTGAAGAAAATGCGGAACATGCGCGAAAAACAGCTCAAGGAAATTGAAAAGCTGAAAGCCAAGATTGCCGAAACGAAAGCCAAGAACCAGACAACGCAAGGGCAGTGAGACAATTTATAATTAACAATTAACATTTAATAATTAATAGTTATAGTTTGACAGTTAACAATTAAACGAATCATCAATTAAACAACAAACATACAATGGATACGCAAACCTGTTTGAAAAACGCTAAAGAAAGCATGAATGCCACTGTGGTTTTCTTTGATAAAGACCTCCAGAAAATACGTGCCGGCAAGGCCTCCCCGCAAATGCTGGACGGTTTGAAGGTGGATTACTATGGCAACCCCACGCCGGTGGATCAGGTGGCCAACATCAACACGCCGGATGCCCATCAGATAGTGATCCAACCCTGGGAGCGCAATATGCTGTCTGTGATTGAAAAGGCCATCTTGGCCGCCAACATCGGGCTGACACCTCAGAACAACGGCGAATTCATCCGCCTGGTGGTGCCCACGCCCACAGAGGAACGCCGTAAGGAACTGGTGAAGAAGGCCAAACAGGAGGCCGAGCAGACCAAGGTCTCCATCCGCAATATCCGCCGCAACGCCAACGACGAGGCCAAGAAACTCAAAGACGGCGGCTCCCCGGAAGATGAAATCAAGAAACTCGAAGCTGACATCCAGAAGGCCACCGATGAGGCCATCGCCAAAGTCGATAAAATTATGGAAGCCAAAGAGAAAGAGATTATGACCGTATAACAGTCTATCATTTAATATTTAACCTTATAAAATCTAATAGTATGAATATTCCTGAAAATTTGAAGTATTCCAACGACCACGAATGGTTGAGAATGGAAGGTGAATTCGCATACGTGGGCATCACCGCGTTTGCAGCCAACGAGTTAGGCGACATCGTTTTCCTCGACATCCCTACGGAAGGTGAGACGCTGGACCAGAACGAAGTGTTTGGCAGCATCGAAGCCGTCAAGACGGTTTCCGACCTCATGCTTCCTGTCGGTGGCGAAGTGGTGGAATTCAACACCGCCCTGGAAGCCAACCCCGCACTCGTCAACAGCGATCCTTACGGCGAAGGCTGGATTGTAAAGATCAAAGTCACCGACCCCGCCGAGGCCGATAGCTTGTTGGATGCCGAAGGTTACAAAGCCCTTATCGGTTAACGAACCTTTGTCGCACATCAAAAAAAAGACCCACCATCATGGGTCTTTTTTTATTTCGTTTCCTTCCCCTATTCTTCGTAGAGACGCGCCTTGGCACGTCTCTACATACGATAATTTCACGTGCCTGTGTATATTCGAAATTTATGTACATTTGCAGCCCTGATTGTATAAGCCATTAACCATCTCGTATTTGTATGAATGACAGTGCTTTTGCTGAAGATGCCCTAAACATCACGGGTGCGCGGGAAAACAACCTCAAGGATGTTTCCGTCACCATTCCGCAGCAGAAGCTGGTCGTGATTACCGGCTTAAGCGGCAGCGGAAAGTCCTCTTTGGCTTTCGACACCATCTATGCGGAGGGCCAACGTCGCTATATGGAGACCTTCTCCGCCTACGCACGCCAGTTTATCGGTAACTTGGAGCATCCCGACGTGGACAAAATCACCGGCCTGAACCCGGTCATCTCCATTGAGCAGAAAACCGTCAACAAAAACCCGCGTTCCACGGTGGGCACCATCACCGAGGTGTACGACTTCCTGCGCCTGCTCTACGCACGGGTGGCGGATGCCTATTCCTACAACACAGGGGAAAAGATGGTCCACTATTCCGAAAAGGAACTCATAGATCTCATCATCTCCCGTTATGACGGCTGTTACATCACCATTTTAGCTCCCATTGTCAAGCGGCGCAAAGGCCATTACCGCGAACTCTTCGAGAACCTCCGGAAACAAGGGTTCACCCGCGTGCGCATCGACGGGTCCATGCGCAAAATCCTGCTCAACATGCAGGTGGACCGCTACAAAATCCACGACATCGAGTTGGCCATAGACACCTTGAATGTCACTTCCTTTTCCAAAACACGCCTCACCAACAGCGTGCATTTAGCCATGAAATACGGAAAGGGTGCCATCATGGTGATGGACAACGACAAGAACGAGGTAAAGAACTACAGTAAATTCCTGATGTGCCCAACTACTGGTATCTCTTATCCGGAGCCGGAACCCAACACTTTCTCTTTCAACTCGCCATACGGGGCATGCGAACATTGTAGCGGCTTGGGAATTGTAGCGGAAGTGGACCTGGAGAAAATCATCCCCGATCCGTCGAAATCCATTAAGAAAGGCGGCATTGCTGCCATTGGCGAATACAAAAACACGCTGTTATTCCGGGAGTTGGATGCATTGGCTGCCAAATACCATTTTTCACTCTCCGACCCCATCAGCGAATTGTCGGAGCAGAATCTCAATATGGTGCTGTATGGTTCCCCTGAATTGCTGTATGTGAACCGCGAATACTCCGGCCTGGCTCCTATGAAGAAATCCTTTGAGGGTGTTGTCAACTATATCCACAACCTGAACACCGACAATATTCCCACGTCCTTGCGGAAATGGATTAACCAATTCATCAATATGGCCCCGTGTCCGCATTGCCACGGCTCCCGATTGAAAAAAGAATCCCTGCATTTCCGGCTGGCGGGTAAGAATATCGCAGAATTGGCAGCCATGGACATCTCGGAATTGAGCGAGTGGATCAATGAACTGCCCAAACACCTCACAGAATCGCAGAAGACCATCGCCACCGAAATCCTTCGGGAGATTTCCTTCCGCCTCCGCTTCCTGTGTGATGTGGGCATCCAATACCTTTCCCTCAACCGGTCATCCGCCTCGCTTTCTGGCGGAGAGGCCCAGCGTATCCGTTTGGCCACCCAGATCAGCTCCCAGCTGGTCAACGTTATGTACATCCTTGATGAACCCAGTATCGGCCTTCACCAGCGCGATAACCAATTGCTTATCCAGTCGTTGAAGGCCCTGCGCGACATCGGCAATTCCGTGATTGTGGTCGAACATGACCGCGATATGATGAAAGCCGCCGACTTCATCGTTGACATAGGGCCGAAAGCGGGCGAATATGGCGGACAGATTGTCGCCCAGGGTTCTTACGCCGACATCCTTAAATCAAAATCCCTTACCGCTGACTATCTGACTGGGCGCAAACGCATTGAAGTGCCCCGGCAGCGGCGCGTGGGGAATGGCCAATCATTAACGTTGATAGGCGCGCGGGGCAACAACCTGAAGAATGTCACAGTGGATTTCCCGTTGGGGAAGTTGATTTGCATTACAGGCGTTTCCGGTAGCGGAAAGTCCACCCTCATCAATGAAACTCTATACCCCATCCTCAACCGTTACATCTACAAGTCGGAACGAAAACCGTTACCTTATGACGATATCGTTGGACTGGAGCATATCGACAAGATTATCGAAATTAACCAGCAGCCAATCGGTCGTACTCCAAGGTCCAATCCAGTGACCTACGTGGGGGTGTTCGATGATATCCGCAAGCTGTTTTCCGAAATGCCGGAATCGAAAATCCGGGGATATAAGCCGGGACGTTTCTCGTTTAATGTCTCAGGTGGCCGATGTGAGACCTGCAAAGGTGCCGGAGTGCAGACGATAGAGATGAACTTCCTGCCCGATGTGTATGTTACCTGCGAGAAATGCAACGGGAAACGTTATAATGATGAGACGCTGGAAATCCGCTACAAAGGCAAATCCATCAACGATGTGCTGGAAATGGACATCGAGCACGCCATCCCGTTTTTTGAGAACATCCCCAATATCGTGCAGCCACTGAAGACTATGGCGGATGTGGGACTTGGATACCTTCGCTTAGGGCAATCCTCCACCACGCTGTCGGGCGGCGAGGCCCAACGCGTGAAATTAGCTGCTGAGTTGTCACGTAAGGAAACGGGACAAACCGTCTATATCCTGGACGAACCGACCACAGGATTGCATTTCCATGACATCGCCATCCTGATGAACGTCCTGAACCAGCTGGTGGACCGTGGCAATACGGTCATCGTCATTGAGCACAACATGGATGTCATCAAAATGGCCGACTGGATCATTGACATGGGGCCGGAAGGCGGACGTAACGGCGGCGAAGTTTTGGCGGAAGGCACACCTGAAGATATTGTCGAACAGGGTGTTGGATATACCGCCCCTTTCTTAGCAAAAGAGTTGCATCATGATTAAGCGAATGAAACATTTTTTAGACATGGACGAGTCGTTGTACGACCTCAACCAGGCTCGCTACGTCATACTTTCCGTGCCGTATGACGGTACCAGTACCTTCGTGAAAGGGGCGGACAAGGGACCGCAAGCCATTTTGGATGCCTCTGACAGTCTGGAGCTATACGATGTGCAATATGGGGTGGAGGCCTGTGAAAACGGTATCTACACAGATCATTCCGATTATGACTTCTCCACACCAGATGCCATGGTGGAATCCGTTTACCGAAGGGTGAAACATTTTCTCGAGATGCACAAGTTCCCGATCCTGTTAGGTGGTGAACATTCGGTATCGGTGGGGAGCATCCGTGCCGTGAGTGAGCAGTACAACGACTTAAGCGTGTTGCAGATAGACGCACACGCCGATCTGCGCGACGACTATCATGGCTCCATCTACAACCATGCTTGCGTCATGCGTCGCGCGCAGGAGTACGCCCGCGTGGTGCAGGTAGGCATTCGCAGCGTGTGCACGGAAGAGATGCCCAATATCGTGCCGGAAAACACGTTCTATGCCCACGACATTGTACACCATGATCGCTGGATGGATGCGGTGGTGGAGCGCCTCACGGACCATGTGTATATCTCTTTCGACTTGGACGGTTTGGACCCCTCCATTTTGCCGGCCACCGGTACGCCCCTGCCGGGCGGACTGCAATGGTACCCCACTCTGCGCTTTCTGGAAAAGGTGTTCCGAAGTCGCCGCGTAGTAGGTTTCGACGTGGTGGAGTTGTGTCCACAGACCGACAGCAAGGTGTCGGACGTGCTTGCCGCCAGCCTTGTCTATAAGATGATTACAATGGAAATCACAAATAGGAGGTAGGAAATAGTCTTCCCTAATTACCGCACTTTGATTTTCTGTCCGAGGGAGAGGATACTGGTCTCCTTTATATGATTGAGTTTGCACAGCTTTTCCACCGTAGTGTGATACTTGCGGGCAATGGCATACAGCGTGTCGCCTTTCTTGACCGTATGGTAGGTGGGTTTGGCGGCGGGTTTGTGCGTGGGTTCCTGAGCAGCCGGAGTTTTTGTTTCGGGTTTGGACGCAAGCGTATCCTTAGGGCTATCTTGCGTGTTTTCAGTAGATTGTACAGATTTTGAGGAGCCATTTTCCACCTTGATGGTATTGGCTGTACGATCGATGTTCTGGTAGGCGGCACCCATATCCGTCTCTGTGATGTGGATTTCCTTGTTGACTTCTCTATTGGAGAGCGTGTGACTCATAAGCCAGCGGTAGGTGTCGTCCAGATAGAACATCTTGGCCAACTGAGAATGGTTCACCCCTTTGAACTTGTCGAAACGGAGCAGCTTGGTAGGACCGCATTGTTTCATGGCATCCACAATTTTTTGCGATTGGCTGAGTGGCACATCACGGTCGGCGGTGCCATGGATAATCCATAAGGGCACACGGTTGAGGCCGCAGAAATCCCGACGTGCGCTTCCGCCGCAAAGGGCCATGGCGGCTGCAATCTCGTCGGGATAAGTGGCTACATAGTCGAATGTGCCGTACCCACCTTGGCTCATACCGATGACGTAGATGCGCGTGGTGTCTATCGCGTAATGGCTTTTCACCCAGTTGAATACGTTATGAATTTTCTGCGGGTTCCAAGGCGGACCCGGATTCTGCGGGGCAATAATCAGTGCGTTGATGTCGCGGCCCATCGAGATGGCATCCAGACAGCCGTACTTGCGTACACGATTGAGGTCGCTGCCGCACAGGCTGTGTCCATGCAGGAACAGGATGACGGGCATCTTCTCTTTTTGTTCCTCGTAGGTGTCTGGAATCGACACCCAGAAATTGTAACCGTCGGGCACGATGCCGCGATAGGCCTTGAAGGTGTATTCTTTTTGAGAAAATAATATGGTGGGCAATAGGATTGCCCAAATTATCAGTGTCTTTTTCATTGTCCAAATTTATTTTTTTCCGGTGGTGAGCAGCTGCTGAATCTCATTCAGTTTCATCAAGGCCTCTACAGGGGTGAGACCGTTGATGTTCAATCCAATAATCAGATCCTTGACTTCCAGTAGCAAAGGGTCATCCAAATTAATGAAGCTCAACTGGTATCCGGGGGTTGATTTCTCGATGATTGTTTTTTTGCCGTTGGTGTTGGTGCGTGTCTGCTCCAATTGTTTCAGTATTTCGTCAGCACGTTTGAGCACCTGGGCGGGCATACCCGCCATGCGGGCCACGTGGATGCCGAAGCTGTGTTCGCTGCCGCCTTGTTCTAACTTGCGCAGGAAGAACACCTTATTTTCAATTTCCTTCACCGAGACGTGGAAATTCTTGATACGGTGAAACTGTGCGGCCATGTCGTTCAGCTCGTGGTAATGGGTGGCAAACAGCACTTTGGCCCGATGGTAGGGGTTTTCGTGCAAGTATTCCGCAATGGACCAGGCGATGGAAACGCCGTCGTAGGTGCTCGTCCCCCGCCCGATTTCGTCCAGCAGAATCAGACTCCGGTCGGAAATGTTGTTCAGGATGCTAGCCGTCTCATTCATTTCCACCATGAACGTGGACTCGCCAGTGGAGATGTTGTCGGAAGCTCCCACGCGGGTGAAGATCTTGTCCACTAAGCCGATATCAGCGCTTACAGCAGGCACAAAACAGCCCATCTGCGCCATGAGCACGATGAGGGCTGTCTGGCGCAACAGCGCTGATTTACCTGACATGTTGGGACCGGTGATGATGATGATTTGCTGCTTGTCGTTGTCTAAATAGATGTCGTTGGAGATGTATTTCTCCCCGGGAGGCAGCTGCTGCTCAATCACCGGATGCCGTCCCGCTTTGATTTTGAGGGCTTTCCCCTCATTGATGGTGGGCTTGGTGTAATGGTTGGCCCTGGATACGGTGGCAAAGCAGAGCAGCACATCCAAACGGGCAGCCAAACGGGCATCCAGCTGGATGGTGGCGAGATAATCCAACAGGCTGATGATAAGTTCGTTGTATAAACGAGTCTCAATCTCAAGCATTTTGTCCTGGGCACCCAGAATCTTGGCTTCCAGTTCTTTGAGTTCCTCGGTGATGTAGCGCTCCCCGTTGGTGAGTGTCTGTTTGCGGGTCCACTCCGGCGGTACTTTGCTCTTGTGAGTGTTGGAAACCTCCAGATAGTAGCCAAACACATTGTTGAAGCCGATTTTCAGGGAGGTGATGCCTGTACGTTCGGCCTCGCGACGTTGGATGTCGGCTAGCACTTCCTTGCTGTTGGTGGCGAGGGCGAAAAGATCATCTAATTCCGCGTCCACGCCGCGCTGGAATACACTGCCCTTGCTAACTACGACAGGTGGGTCCTCTTGGATTTCCTTCTCTATGCGCGTGCATACCGACAGGCAGGGGTTCAGCTGTTCGGATATCTTGGCAAGGGCGGGCTGGTCTGCCGTTTGGCAAAGCTCTTTCATCTTTTCGATAGAACGGAGTGCCCGTGCAAGTTGCAGTATTTCACGGGGATTGATTTTTCCGGTGGCAATTTTCGACACCATGCGCTCCAGGTCGCCCGTACGTTTCAGAGTGTTTGTCAACTCATCACGCAACTCTTCGTGTTGGGTGAAATAGTCCACTACAGATAGGCGTTCGTCAATGAGTACCTTTTCCTTGAGAGGCATCAGCATCCACTTGCGGAGCATGCGCGAGCCCATCGGGGTTTGCGTCTCATCCAGAATCTGCAAGAGCGTGACGGCATTCTCATTGGGCGTGTGCACCAGTTCCAGATTGCGGATGGTAAAACGGTCCAGCCAAACGTAATGTTCTTCCTCAATACGATTTATCTTATTGATATGCTGAATCTTGTGATTTTGGGTCTCGTATAAATAATGCAGGGCGGCTCCAGCGGCGATAATGCCGGTGGGAAGATTGTCCACACCAAAGCCTTTCAATGAGGTGGTCTGGAAGTGTTTGATGAGCAGCTCGTTGGCGAAATCGCTGGTGAAGACCCAGTCGTCTAACGTGGTGAGGAGCATCTTTTCTCCGAAATGCTCCCGGAAAGCGGTAACCCTGTTCTTCTGGATAACCAGTTCCAAAGGTTTGAAATTCTGGAACAGTTTGTCAATATAGTCGTAGTCGCCTTCGGCAATGTAGAATTCGCCGGTAGAGATGTCCACAAAAGCGATGCCGCATGTTTTGTCGCCGAACTGAATGGCCGACAGGAAGTTGTTCTCGCGCTGTTCCAGCACTTTATCATTGACGGACACGCCTGGCGTGACCATCTCAGTGATGCCGCGCTTGACGAGAGTCTTGGTCAGTTTTGGGTCTTCCAATTGCTCGCAGATAGCCACGCGCTTGCCGGCGCGCACCAATCTGGGCAGATATACATCCAGCGCATGATGGGGAAAGCCGGCAAGTTCCGTTACAGTAGGTCCTTTGCCGTGTTTTGTCAGCGTAATTCCCAGTATCTTAGATGATTCAATAGCATCTGCCCCGTAGGTCTCGTAAAAGTCACCCACTCGGAATAGCAAAATGGCATCCGGGTGTTGCGCCTTGAACTTGTTATATTGCCTCATCAACGGAGTTTCTGCAGATTTTTCCATGCGTTTTTTTTAAAGGGATGCAAAAGTACAAAAAAATGTTCGTTTTTGCCGGATTATCTCATATACCCTCATTTGTATTATAAAAAAACGGAAACAACCACCCAGTTGTTTCCGTTACAAAAAAGTAATATTTGTTAGCCTAATTGTTGCTATAGTATTGGTAATCTGAGTAAAACAAACCCGTAAAGGTGAATTGCTCGGTTATGGAGTCGCGGGCGACCAGCTGGGCAGGGATGTTCAGCCAGAGTGGCGACGTGAAAATGCCAATCTGAACGCAGAAGGAACGTGCGGGCATGTTGTAGAAATCTTCCGAGGTGAGCGAGAGCCCATCTGTGGTGGTGGCAGTATAGGTTCCAGCCGAGTCAGGAAGGATGTTGACGGTCTCCACCATCTCACAAACATCCCCTATGCCCATGCAATCCACATGTATCCATTGCCCGTGCCAGTAAATGCAGCTGTTGTTGCAATCTTTAGCATGATGGCCGATGTTGGTGATAATCTGGTATGTGTTACCTGTTCGGTTAGCACTGTCTGCAAGTATCAAACGGGAGGAGGGCATAGGAGCAATTTTCTCCTGATTTTTCTGGCAGGCTGAAAAAAGCACGGGTACCAGTACGGAAAGGATGATGATTTTGTAATTTTTCATAGGATTTTGTTTTTGAAACCGGCGGCAAAAGTACAATGAAAAACCGAGCGCTATAAATAAAATCTTCACAAAAGTGTCAAAATTTATGATTATTTGACGAAAGTGATGGTACCCTCACTTTTTTTGCGGGTACCCTCATTTTTTAGGGGGTGAAAAAATGACGGAAATATGGTTCCCTTCATTTTTGGAAACGGATTATTTGACGACTATTTGACGAAAGTGCGGGTACCCTCACTTTTTTCAGTTCCATTATTCGGGAATAAATGTATATCTTTGTCGCACGTATTCTCCAACTATTAAGTTTAGAGTTGAGAGTTTATAGTTTAGAGAAAAGCCAAAAGCCAACGGCCAATAGCCAACGGCCAAACTCCAAAGCCATCACATCAACAATCAAACCCCAAAAACATGAAAAAGCAAACCATCGCCCTCGCCCTCCTGTTTTTTTTGTTGTCGTTCGGAAATTCATTGTACGGACAAAAAGAGAATAAACATAGTTTGGGACTGTTGTTTGGATATTCAACAATTCCGGGTATTTCCTATAAATATATGCCTACGGAAGATTTTATTATGCAAACAGATTTGGCAACAAAAATACTTCTTACAGGCAATTTTTTTCATTCAAAAGCAAAATACATCGTTCTACCTCTGATAGAAATTTCCGAAAATTTATTCTATCAACATCTATTTGCTGAAAAAGGATTTGTCACTTTTCATTACATGATTGGCGGGGGAATTAGTTGTGGTCTCCAACCATTTCAACCTATGATTTGGAAAATCGGCAGTAACGCTTTTGCTGGTGTCGAATTCCGTTTTTCAAGTAGTCCAGTATCTCTACAACTGGATTTCAGACCCGGATATGGAGTTCTATTTTGGTCTGAAAAAACTCAAAATGAAATAAATGAGCTATGGAATATACTTACTCCCGGTTTGAGTAGAAGCCCTCAAAGTTGTTTTGACTGGTCTTTAAATTTCATTATAAGATTTAGATTATAAACAAATTATTCTTAAAAAAAGAAAAATATGAAAAAACTCTTATCTTGCTATTTCGTTGTTTTACTTGGTTTGTTTGCCAATATTCAAGCGCAGACCTACACTCAGGCTTTTGACAGCGTCTTTGCCAATGTGAGCAGGGCTGGGGCAAATACAGGAATACTCTATGAACGTGTTCTGCCATTTGCCAATCTAACCAATTTCAACTCCTTGTTATCCAATCCAGACACC